>NZ_JBEXID010000005.1:0-194603 GCF_040608395.1 Streptomyces sp. NPDC005181 | reverse complement strand
CCAACTACGAGAAAGTCACTCTGACGAAGGACACCGGCGAGCCGATCGATCTCGCCGTACTGCCCGACAACCGCGTTCTGCACCGAGCCGTAAGCACAAGGTGGTTCACCGAGTATCAGAACGGTCCAGGCCCGATCACGGCCCTTGCTGCGCATCAGGAAGCCCGACAGGTAGCTGTCGGGCGGAACGCCCGGCGCCATCACATAGATGGGATGACCGCCGATATACAGGTTGGAATCGGTCGGTTCGTCGAGGAACGCGTCCAGGAGAGCCCCGTCGCGGGTCGGGGCGCGACAGAACCAGCGTGTTCCGCCTGATGCTTGGCCGGGGGCAGCTCGAGCATGGGACCGAGGACGGCGTACGACTCCGCCGACCCGCCGACCGTGATCACCAGCCGACGGGGACGCTGAGGTGCGGCCACGAACTCCTCGGCAGTCTCGGTTGGGACGAACGTGCCCTCGTGGCCGAACTCCTCGATGAGAGCACGCGTGCGGGACGCGGTGCGGTTGTGGAGAGGCGATTGGTGCAGCCGTGGCGGGCGAAGTTGCGGGCCAGGTTACGGCCCATCACGCCGAATCCGGTGACGCCGATGTGTGCGGTTGCCTGCCTGGTTGCACTTGATCCTTGGGCTGTGAGCGTGCAGGAGGGAGGGCGTAGACACCGTTGATGTGCTGGGCTGCATCGCCTCACGCATCCGAGGGCCTCCCTGCCTCCATCCGGAGTCGGCAGCTCTGGACCGCCGCGGCTGCGCAGCAGCTCGGACGAGTTCGAGTCCCCCGTCGGTCGTCAGCACTTGACCGGTGACGTGTGTGCCCAGGGACCGGTGATGCGAAGGATCCAGTTCGACCACGGCATGCGCAGAGTGATCAGCGATGGCGTGTGTACGGTCTGCCCGAGCCGACCAATGATCGTCCTGGGCTGCGGGGCGGCGAAGCCATGGTTCAGTGGAACCAGTTGACGCCGGTAGTCCGTCTCCCGCCGTAGGTCGGGGCGGCGTGGAGACGGACTGTACGTGGCCGGCCGGGGCAGGTGTCGATCAGCCGAACTGGCCGGGCTGGTAGTCCCCGGCCGGCTGCTGGTTGATGACGTTGATGCGGTTGTAGGCGTTGATGACAGCGATGAGGGAAATCAGGGCGACCAGCTGGTCCTCGTCGAAGTGCTTGACAGCGTTTGCCCAGACCGCATCCGTGACACCACCGGCTGCGTCGGCGACACGGGTGCCCTGCTCGGTCAGTTCCAGTGCAGCGCGCTCGGCTTCGGTGAAGACCGTGGCCTCACGCCAGGCCGCGACCAGGTGGAGGCGCTGCGGGGTTTCTCCCGCCAGGGCGGCGTCCTTGGTGTGCATGTCAGTGCAGAAGCCGCAGCCGTTGATCTGGCTTGAGCGAATCTTCACCAGCTCCTGTACTGCGGCAGGCAGCGTGGAGTCCGAAACCACCTTGCTGGCCGAGTTGATGTGCTTCAGCACCTTCCCGGCGAGGGGGTTGCCGAAATAGTTGAGACGCGATTCCACGGTGATCTCCTAGCTATGTTGCGGATACACACTACTGACCGGGTTGCCGGGCGAGGTGTGACAGGAAGCCGTGTGTGAGCTGCGTCATCGGCGTCCCTTGGAAGGCGAGATCCTGCATGGTCGAGGACAAAGAACCAGGTAGAGGCCTGTTTTTACGTGGTGTTGGCTCGCTGCGGGAGATCGTTAGTACACACATCCCGCCGCCGCGAGTAGCACCGTTCAGCACGCGCCGGCCGGTCTCCCAGCCCATGTGCCATTCCTTCGCCGACAAAAAGACGGAATGAGTAGCCCTCCGGCTGTCCGCCCCGGCTCTCCGGCCAGGCCGGCACCCGGAGCGACTCGCGTACCGTCACCTACCCCGCGTCCGTCATGTCCGAGGGGTAGGCCCCTCCCGGCCAGGCCGGTCAACCGCGTTCCCGAACCGGTGAGCGAGGCAATCGCACTCCGAGAGCGCCGAGTTGAACTCGAAGGGCGACACCACGTGCAACTGCGACAACAGGGCCTCCTGGACCGCTCCTGGCTTCGACAACCCCGAGCTACTCAGGAGGCCCTGCTTTCATGCGCCCTGCCTGCCGAGACCCCCCGACCAGGCACCCTGTTCGATCAGTCCGCCCTCGCACCAGGATGCCGTCCACGATGAGCACGGTGTCCTTGCGGAACCGCTTGCGGGGCTGGAGCGCGAGAGATGGGCCGAGGTGGTCGATGGTGCGGTCGGCAGCGGACTTCGAGATACCGTACTGCGGCACGAGTTGCCCGCATCGTCAAGTTCGTGCGCAAGTAGGCCGCCACGAGCAGCACCCCGTCCTCCAGCGGAAGAGCCCGCAGAGCCCTTGCGGACCGGATCTGCACCTTCGTGGCGCAGCGCGGTCACCAGCTTGCCCGAGGTACGCGGGCTCAGCCCGGTGAACGGGGCTGTCCAGGACGGCTCCGACGCTGTGATCACACCAGACACGCCGAGATCATCTCGCCTGTGACCAGCGGCTACGGGACAGGTCTTAACGGCATTGCCATCAGTGTCTCGTCGCGATTAACATCCCCTTAACACCCCCTGACTAAATTGAATGCAATCAACGGGCGAGCGGGTGTCCACTTCGCAGGAAGATGTGCTCTCGTCGATTCGAATTGAGCAGTTCGAATGGCCAGTCGATCGTGACGCTGATTTCCCAGCTTCTAACGCGTCGAGGTTAGGTTCACAAACGGGTTCGCAACAGTTTCCAGCGACGTTCTGTCGACCGGAACTTGAATGACGACCTGACAAGAACAGTCCATGCACGATGGTGCTTGCGTGAAGTGAGAAGGTGGCATTTGATGCGAACTGGCGAGCAGTACTTGGAATCCCTCAGGGACGGGCGCGTTGTCTGGGTCGGAGGTGATCGGATCGATGACGTCACGACACATCCGAAGACCAGGGCAGCGGCCAAGACTTTTGCGAAGTTCTACGACCTGCATAACGAGCCCGAGATGCAGGACATGATGACCTTCGTCGACGACGACGGAGTGCGTCGTTCGATGATGTGGTTCAAGCACGGGAACGCCGAGGGGTTGCGGCGCAAGCGTGAGTATCTGGAGACCGTGGTCCGGGAGCTCGATGGCGGATCGATCGGGCGGACCCCGTGCGCGAACAACTACGGCCTGGTCACCTACGAAGAGGACCCACAGCCGTGGAGCGACCAGTCCGTGGGCACGGGCGGGCGTGACCTGACCGTGGGCATCCGGAAGTTCCTGGATCTGGTGAAGGAGGGCGACCTCAACTGCGCCTTCGCCTTCATCGACCCTCAGGTCGACCGGTCCAAGCAGCACGCGGCCAAGACCGCGCTGCGTGTCGTGGAGACGCGCGACGACGGCATCGTGGTCAACGGTGTCAAAGCCGTGGCCACCGGTGTGCCGTTCGCCGACTACATTCACATCGGCGTCTTCTACCGCCCGGGAATCGAGAGCGAACAGGTCATTTACGGCGCCTGTCCGGCGAACGCGCCGGGCGTCACGATAGTCTCCCGCGAGACGACGGTGCGTGACGACCCCGACAACCACCCGATTTCTTCGGCCGGCGACGAGCTCGAATGCACGGTCATCTTCGACAACGTGTTCATTCCGTGGGATCTTGTATTTCACATCGGAAGTCCCGAGCACGCCTCGCTGTACCCGCAGCGCATCTTCGACTGGACGCACTACGAGTCGCTCATCCGGCAGATGGTCCGGGCCGAACTCATGGTCGGACTCGCGATGCTGATCACCGAGCACCTCGGCACCTACCAGATTCCGCCGGTACAGGCGCGCCTGGCGCGTCTCGTCGAGTTCTACCAGACGATGCGAGCCCACGTGATCGCGTCCGAGACGGAAGGGTTCATCTCGCCGTCGGGGCTCTACAAGCCGAACGTCCTGCTCTTCGACTTCGGCCGGTCGTACTACCTGGAGAAGTACGCGGAAATGAGGAACGAGGTGGTCGACCTTGCCGGCCGCGCCTCGCTCCTGTTCCCCACCGAGGACCAGTGGAACAACCCCGAGCTGCACCACTGGCTGGAACCGCTGCAGGCGGGTGCGGTCGGCGAGCCCCACGACCGCGTGCGCATCTCGCGCGTCATCCGTGACCTGTTCCTCTCCGACTTCGGCGACCGGGTGAGCACCTTCGAGCAGTTCAACGGGACCCCGTTGCTCGGCACTCGGATGCGCACGATGACGCGCTCGGAGCTGTCACCCTCCGGGCCGCTCACGGACCTCGCCCGGAAGGTCTGTGGCCTCGAGAAGGCCGCCGCCCCCGATTCCACGGCCTACACCGACCAGGCCGAATACGCCCGACGTCTTGACGGCGTACGGGTTGAGGGCTCGCGGGTTCGCTGAGCCTGACCACGGTGCAGTGGGCGGTTCGCGACTGCTGTCGTCCGCGGACCGCCCGCCCCACCGTTGCGTTAGAGCTGTTGCCCGCATCAGGATGAGCATCAATTGGGCGAGGGACGCCGGCCCCGGCACCCTCGCGTGTGAACGGAGAGGTTGACATGGCTTACTACATTTCACGTGCGTCGGAGCGTAGGTTCTCCGATGTCCCGGGCGTGCCGGGTCTTCGGCAGGCGTTCATGGTCGGACACGAGCAGGGTGCCGATCACCTGGAAGTGAGCCTGTACGAGCTGGCTCCCGGGGCGACCACGGGCTGGGCTCGCACTCCGTTCGAGGAGTCGTGGTTCATCACCGGCGGAAACGGTGAAGCCGGCTTCGCGGGGCTCCGCTACGAACTCGGTTCCGGCGACTACGGTGTGGCGCCGGTCGGCGTCGCCCATTCCCTGACAGCCGGTGACGAGGGACTGACGTGGCTCGGCGTGCGCGCGCCGAAGCCGCCGACGTACGACGGAGCCCGTAGCAGTATCTCCGCCAAGCCCGCTCCGGGCGAGAACCTCGGCCGCCCGTCCGAGACGGACCCCCGGCATCGCTTCGTCGGGCACTTCGAGGACTCGGACATGGCTCCGTACGCGCAGCTGTCGATGCCCGGTTACCACGGTCCCAACGTCAAGAACATCAGCCTCAGGATGATGGTCGACCAGCTCCTGGGCGCACAGCATCACACCGTCTTCGTGTGCGAGATCGCGCCGAAGTCCGGCCCCGGCAAGGCCGCCAAGGTCCACTACCACCCGTTCGAGGAGATCTACTACTTCACCAACGGTGGCATGGTGGGGACCCTCGACGGCAAGGAAGAGGTCATCGAGACCGGTGACCTGGTGTGGGCAGGCACCAACGGCACACATGGTTTCGTCAACGAACGTGACGAGCCGGCCCGCTGGATCGAGGTGCAGTCGCCGATTCCTCCTACTTCGGACGGGTTCTTCTTCCCGGACGACTGGCGTAAGCTCCCGGAGGAGCACTAAGGATCACGGAGGCGCGACGTTCGATGGGCGACTCCGATCCCGATCGACCGAGCAGCTCGAAGGCGCCAGGTCGACAGCATCGCGCGATCATCAGGCGGAAACTGGCAATACCGGAGCCGGCGAAAGACATTGTCGTCCGCGACAGGCTCAGTCAACGGTTGCGAGAGTTCCTCGGCCGCCACACTGTGGTGAATGTCTTTGCGACAGCTGGGGCCGGCAAGACCACGGCAGTGGCGCTGGCTGTCAGTGACCTCGACAGGCCCGTTGCCTGGCTGTCACTCGACGGTACGGAGCAGGCGGCGGGACGCCTGCTCGTCTATCTCGAGGCGGCTGTTGAGGGCGCTGTCCCCAGTGCAGCCGATGTGGTGTCTGATGCCCTGAGCAGCAGTCTTCACATCGGTGAGGCAGCCGGACTGCTGGCTGAAAGCCTTCAGGGGAGTCGGCTCATCCTCGTGTGCGACAACGTGGAACGAATCGCCCCCGACGAGACCTGCATCGCCGTGCTGTCGTCCTTCGCTCGCTACCTGCCGTCCGACGTGAACCTCGTACTGGTCTCGCGCGTCGATGTCCGGCTCGACCTGGGCTCGACGAGCGAGCGTGATCGGGTGGGTGAGCTGGTCGAGAGCGATCTCGCTTTCGACGCCCAGGAAGCCGGCGCAGCACTTCGAACTGTTGGCCAGGTCGACGTGGATCCGGCTCAGGCGGTGGCGGCGACAGGGGGCTGGGTCACTGGCGTCTTGTTCGAGGGGTGGCGTCATACACGGTCTCGCGAGCTGGATCCCGACTCGCTGCGGTCCTATGTCGCAGCGAACGTCTTCGACTCACTTTCCCTGGTTGAGAGAACGTTCCTCCTTCATACCAGTTTGTTGGAGGAGGTATCGGTCGAGGGCGCCCGGGCCCTGGGCCAGGAGAATGCAGCGCAAGTCATGGCGGACCTCCGCACCCGGCATCTTCCGGTGACGTGGTCCTCAAACGGTTCGCGCATGACGCCGCACCCGGTGTTTCGCGACTTTCTGCACGAGGCTCTGGGACGGGAGGATGCCAAGACGCTCGGCGCGGTTCGTCGCAGGCACGCCGAGGTCCTGATCGCCGGCGGCGAGCACGAGGAAGCCGTCGATGAGTTGCTCCGGCTCGGGGACCTGGAGGCGGCTGGGCGGCTGGCTGCCGTAGCGCTACCCAGCCTCATTGCGCGGATGGACTTCGCGCCGGCGGCACGGTGGCTCGATGCACTGGGAGCGTCGGTCCGGACTCCGACCCCGGAGATCGGATCAGTCATCCTGCGCGTGGCGTTCGCACTCGAGCAATGTGATCGCGGAGTGGAACTCGTCGATCGCCATGGATATGACTGGCTTCCGGAGCCGGGGGCTCCCGACTTCGAAGAGGCCCACGTCCTGGCCTGTTGGTGTCTTTGGCACTCTGGGCGGATCGAGGAGGCGCAGGCCATTGCCGATCAGCTGCCGCCGGGTCGGAACTGGCTCATGGCGCGCACGTTGATCGCGCTAGCCACTGGCGAGGCGCCGCCACCTTTTCCCGAGTACTCGACCATGCCGTCCGGCCCGGTCGACGGTTTGTTGATGCGGCTCGCCTTCATGCGCGGTCACCTTGAAGGACTCGACGAGCAGGGGTTGTTCGATCCGTGGCGCACGATACTCGGCGGCCCTTGGGTCGTCGCCGCGCTGCGCGCCACCGGGCGACTCGATGCCGCGATGTCGATGTTCGAGCCTCGCAGTGGTTCATCGCTGCCGGTCTGGCTGCATGCCGTCGACGCCGTCGATCTCATGCTTGACCTCGACCGCGGAGAGGAAGCCTGGACGTCCCTCAAGCGAGGGAGAAGCCTCATTGCGTCAACCGGCTCGAAGGTGTACAAGAACCTGAGCCTGCTTGCCGAGGCCAAGCTGTGGCTGCGCCTCGAGGGCGACACACAACGTGCCGACCACGTGTTGGCGGAGGCAGCTGCCAACGGAGTCTCGGAGTATGCACTCACACGGGACCTATGGCAGATCTGGTCGGGCCTGTCGATGCTTCTGCAAGACAGAGATGCCGAGGGGCACGAGCACCTCGCGAAATGCCTCCTGAGCATGCAGACGGGAGACCGCCATCTCGATCTCTCGACGGCTGCCGTGTACCTGGCCGAGGCGCAATGGCGTCTCGGTCTCGAGGATGAGTCCGACGCCACGGCCGACCTCGCGATCGTCTCCGCCTCGACACATGGATCACAGCACCTGCTGCTGACGGCCCTGGCGGACATGCCGTCGGTTGCGGCCAGAGCTGCGGACACCAAGTCCAGTCGCATGTCGCCCTGGCACGAGATCCTCGCCGTCCTCGCGGGCCAACAACCCGTACGCGTGCATGTGAGTGCGCCCCGTCTCGTGCTTGAGGAATTCGGCGAGCCGACCCTCACAGTCGACGGGAACGTGGTTCAGCCTCGGCTGACGAAGAGCGTCGAGCTCCTCAGCTACCTGCTCGGGACACCCGACCGTAGAGCTACACGAGAAGAGCTTCTCGGGGCGCTCTTCGGTGGCCGCAATGATGCCGCCGGCCGCAGCTATCTGCGGCAGGCGCTCTACCGGCTTCGCGAGGCACTGCCTGACGGCTTGGGCCCGGCGCAGGACGGCGATGTCTTTCAACTGGTCGGTCCCGCGCTGGCCATGGGTTCGGCACAACGGGCAATCGACCTCGTCACCCAGGCTGGGAGACAGAACGGAGTGATTCGTCTCCAGACGCTGTCGCACGCCCTCAGCATTGCTGAGAAGGGGCCCTACCTTGCCACGGTTTCATGTGAGTGGGTCGCCGAGCGTCGCGTAGCTATGGCCGAGACCTTCTTGTCGGTCCGAGTCGACGCAGCCAAGCTCGCCTATCGAATGAACCGTTATCGCGAGGCAAAGGGACTGGTCGACTACGTGCTTCGCGAGGATCCGTACCGCGAGCAGGCCTGGCGGCTCGCCATCATGCTGGCGCATGCCAGCGGCAGCGACGACGCGGTGCTGGCGCTCTACCAACGGTACGTCGCGCGGATGCGGGAGCTCGGCGTGCCGCCGTCGGACGAGGTTCGCCGACTCGTCACACAGCTGCGCCGATAGGTCTGGGCCGATTTCGCGTCGGTAAACATGTCGTCAGTCACACTCAAGCCATCTCATTACAGGCAACGCTCAAGCCATCTCGTTACAGGCAACGGAGGGCATCATGGGTACACCGACCTCGCAGGACATGCGCGCTACTTACCGCGGAGCAATGGCACGGTTCACGACCGGCGTCACGATTGTGACCACCAGGACTATGGACGGACCAGCAGGGATGACAGCCAGCGCTGTTGCATCTGTTTCGCTGGATCCGCTGCTGTTGCTGGTGTGCGTCGGAAACACCCTTGCGACGAGGGACGCGATCTCCGGCTCCGGAGTTTTCGCTGTCAGCGTCCTTTCACGGGGCCAGGATCGACACGCACTTCAGTTCGCGAGCCGGTGTGACGACAAGTTCGCCGGCATCGGGTTCCGCATCGAAAACGACCTCCCCGTTGTCGAAGGTGCCGTCGCTCACTTTGCTTGCAACGTGAAGGAAGAGATCGCCGGGGGAGACCACACCATCTTCATCGGCGAGGTGGTCAGCTGCGGCTACTCCGTCGACGCGAACCCACTTGTGCACTTCGGTGGGAAATTCGGCAGCCTCTGCGATCCCCATTCCCATGCGCAGCTTGGGTTCGACTGGCAGCTCGCTGCATCGATGTAGCGGGACCCCTCCAAGCCGCCCCGGCCGGCACTGCGCGTCCCCGCGAGTTGTCGGGCTTGGGTGAGATCAACAACTTTTTGCGCATGTCGCGCACCTTGTCCCCAGGAGATGAACGTGGACGTATCCGTGCTGGGTCTCGGTCAGATGGGATCCGCCATTGCAGAACGACTCATCAGCGCAGGCCACAAGGTCAGCGTCTGGAATCGATCGAAGGGTAAGGCGGACGGCCTGGTGGCCAAGGGCGCGTTCGAGCTGGACGCCTCCTATGAGGCGTGGGCCCGGTCGGACGTCTGCATCACGATGGTCGCAGACTCCCATGCCTTGGCTGATGTTGCGCTCGCGCCCGACGGCGGGCTCGCCCACGCCGCGCCCGGCAGGGGAAGGACTCTCATCGACATGAGCACTGTCTCAGCCGAGGTCTCCCGTGACGTGGCCACTGCGGCTGCGGCCAGCGGCGTCCGGTACCTTCGCGCTCCAGTGAGTGGAAGCCCGGGTGTCGTGCGTGCCGGGAACCTCACGATCATCGCCTCGGGCGAGGATGCTGTCTTCACGTCCGTCGAAAGTCTGCTTCGCGATATCGGTCCCCATGTATTCTACGCCGGCGAGGGGGAGGCTGCCCGAATCATCAAGCTGGCTCTCAACCTCATGGTCGCCGGGACGGCCGAACTTCTTGCCGAGTGCATCGCATTGGCCGAGGCCCACGACGTACAACGAGACAAGCTTCTGGAGATCGTCGGCGCTTCGGCGGTCGCGTCACCCTTGGTGAAGTACAAGATCGGGCCCCTCCTGGCGGACGACTACACGTCGACGTTCAGCTCGCGGCTCATGCGCAAGGACTTGGACCTGGCCCTCGAGTCCGCGGCAGCCGGTGGAGTGTCGCTGCCGGTCACCGGAGTCGTGCAGCAACTGCTTGAGGCGTGCATATCGACTGGCTTGGGTGACCTGGACTTCATGGCCCTCCTCATCCGGCTACAGCGTGAGGCCGGCCAGACCTCTGCCTGACCGGCCTCACTGTCGGTGGACTTCGAGAAGTGGTCCAGTCTCCGACTGCGAAAGTTGACCCCCCTTCGAAGGTCTGGCTCCTTGAGCCAGGCCGGGAGGAAGGGGGATCAGCGTGGAGGACTGGGCGGAGATCCGCCGTCTGCACCGGGCCGAGCACATGCCGATCCAGGCGATCGCGAGGCAGCTGGGGATCTCGCGGAACACGGTGCGGCAGGTCCTGAGCAGCGAGGCGGCGCCGAAGTATCAGCGAAAGCCGAAAGGTTCGGGCAGGCGGCGAGCTCGCCGGTGCTGGTGATTGCAGCCGGCTACTCGCGCTGGATTACGGCAACGATGCTACCGACGAAGACCGCGGCCGACCTGCTCGCCGGGCACTGGCGGCTGCTGACCGGCCTGGGGGCTGTCCCCAGGGCTCTCGTCTGGAACAAAGTGGCAGCCGTCGGCTTCTGGCGGGGCGGACGAAACCAACTGACCGAGACCTTCGCCGCGTTCACCGGGCTGCTGGGCGTCCGCATCATCCAGTGCCGACCGGGCGATCCGGAGACCAAGGAACTGGTCGCGCGGGTCAACGGCCGTCCGGTGACCAGCTTCCTGCCCGGCAGGATGTTTGCGTCGCCACCGGCTTCAACGTCCAGTCAGCCGACTGGCTGGCCGAGGCCAATCGGCGCATCCGTCGCATCTCGCAGACCCCCGTCGGAACGGATCGAGACGGACCGGCCGGAAATGCTGCTGCTGCCGGTCGACCCGCCGGGCTGGTGGCACACTTCGCTCAGGCCGCCCCGTGACCAGGACGTCCGTCCGGGCACCAACGACTTACTCCATCCACCCTCGCGCGAACGGCCGCCGCATCGAGGTGGACGCCGACCCGGACCAGGTCCTGGCGTTCTGCGAGGGCACCGAGGTGGCCCGGCACGCCCGCGGCTTGGGCTCGCCACCAGTCCCTCACCGAGCCCGCCCAGGCAGCGGCCGCGAAGGCCGGCCGCGAACAGGCCCGGCACCGGCCCTCGACTGAGGGTCAACTCGACGCCGAACAGCGGTCACTGGACACTTACGACCCGATCTCCGGGTCATCGACGACGGCCTCAGCACCGGGAAGACCCACCTAGCCACAGGCCTGGGCATCCGGGCCTGCCAGGCCGGACACCGGGTCGCCTTCGCCACAGCCGCCCAGTGGGTCGCCCGCCTTGCAGACGCCCACCAGGCCGGCCGCCTGGATGACGAGCTCACCCGGCGCTGGGCCGGATCCTGCTGATCATCGTGGACGAGGTCGGCCACTCCCTTTCGAAGTCGAGGCCGCGAACCGGTTCTTCCCGTTCATCTCGGGCCGCTGCGAACGCGCCTCCGTGATCGTGACCAGCAACAAGCCCTTTGGACGCTGGGGCGAGTCATGGCGACGACATGGTCGCCGCCACCATGACTGACCGCCTCGTCCACCACGCCGAAGTGATCTCCCTCAAGGGCGACGACTAGCGCATGTGCGGCCACGACCTCGACCGGGTTCCCGCGGCCAACACCGGGGAATGACCCACATCAACTGACGGACCTGGGGTCCATCGCGGTTTCAGAGCTGGGCTTCCACAGGTGCGGGGGGCTCCGGCAAGTCCAGCTCGAAGGCCATGACACGGTGGAAGCGTGACAAGGCATTCCAGAGGCTGATGCACATCACCAGCTCTACTAGCTCTGCTGCGTCGAACACCCGCTGCACGTCGTCGCGGACACTCGTCGAGACGCCGGTGAGGCCATCTTCCACGGGGATCGTCGGAAGGGAGACCGTCATCTCCTCAGCCAACTGAAGCGCTAGCCGCTCCCGCTCGGTGAATCCTTCGAGTTCGCCTTTCGCGACGGCCGTGAGCGCGTCGACCTCTACCCCTTTGGCCAGCGCGGACGTGCAGCGGTGACTCGTTGTGTAGCGACAGTGGTTGAGCACGGCGACGCGTACGGCGGCCAGCTCCTTCACGCGCTCCTCCAACGCGCCTGGGCCGTTGGCCTGCCTGAGGAAGGGCAGATACGTGGCGAGCAAGCCGGGGCTGTTCCCGATGGCCGCCCAGGTGTTCAGCACTTGGCCGTAAGCATTCACCCCCTGTGCGAGAGTGGATTGGTCGGCGGGGGAGAACTGGTCGGATGTGAGTAGCGGTACCAGCGACATGTGAACTGCCTTTCGACGGGTCCTGCCGGGAAGCGGCTGGCTCGGGGGGAGGGTGGGACAGACTCCTAGGGAGTGGCCAAATCTGCAGGCTCGGTCTGGCGACGCGGTGCAGCACCAGGTTTCCGCAGGCCGATCGCGATCCCCATCGTTGCGTTGAACCACGGAACGAGGAAGGTCAGGGCGACGCGAGCCATGAGCGCCCACGTGAACGGGCCCTCCCGGACCTGCGAGTACAGGTTGACCATGAACAGAATTGATCCGACTGTCAGGGCGGCTACGGTCGTCTGCGCCAGTGACCTGGCTCGTACGGCTCCGCGCAGCGCCTCGCTCCAGGCGACAGTGGGAGCCTTCGCTTGAGGGTCTTGCTCGGGCAGGCTCATGTGCTTCAACGCTCTGGATGTCGGGTCACGATCCGCAGCCGTTCTCGCGGAGGCTGATGAACTCCTGCATCCACTGAGCCGCCACCGAGCCGTCGACGGGCCGATGGTCCACGGGCAGGGTGAAATGCCTCGTGCGTGCTACGGCGCATTGACCCTGCCTCGGTCGAGGTTGCGGACCTCACCGACAGTGCCGAGCCGACTGCGCCGTCTTCTTGGCCGGGACTCGAGTGGGCCGGGGCGTGGATGTCTGTGCGGAGCCGAGGGTCGGCGCTTGGCCAGTCACGGCCGCTGGTGCGCGGTTCGACCCAAGGCGCTTCGTAAGTCAACCTGTGGTGCCGAGTCATCGTGGGGCTCTCCTGTGTTCTTTCGCTCTCCACGGTGACAGAAATTGGATCCATTATCAACCATTCGCTTGGGAGACCTTGGTGTATAGGCGGCAAAATGGATCCCAAAGGTGTCTTGGGTGGCGAAGATCCAGCGAGTGGAGCCCGCCCTCTCGAGCTGCGCCTAGACTGCGTCTGACAGGCCGGGCGGTGGTGTCGGCGGTGTCCCGCCAAGCAGGAGAGGCGATCATTCGTGGGCGACAGTTCTCCTCGGGGCGAGGCGGCCAGTGAGCGCGTGGCTGCGTATCTGCGGCAGGCGATTCTCAGCGGGGAGATTCCCCCCGGGAGCAGGATCCGACAGGAAGAGATCGCGGAACAGTTGGGCGCAAGCCGGTTGCCGGTCCGCGAGGCGCTGCGGATGCTCGAGGCTGAAGGACTGACCCAGCTCGAGGTGAACAAGGGGGCCCGCGTCCCCGCCTTCGACCGTGTCCAGCTGGATGTCATTTACGAGATGCGGGAACGCATGGAGACGCTTGCCCTTCGGCTGAGCCTTCCGTGCTTGACCGCGGATCAAGAGGCGGAGCTGCAGGATCTGCAGGACCGCATCGAGGCCAGTGCGGATGTTGCTTCCTTCCTCGACCTCGATCGTCAGTTCCATCTCCTGACATACGCCGGCTGTCCCAGCGGTGAGCTCCTTGCGTCCGTGACGCGATTGTGGAACTCCACCCAGCATTACCGGCGTGCGTTCATGCTGCACAACGCCGAGCAGCGACGGTCGATCGTCCACGCAGAGCACCGCCTCCTACTGGACGCAATCGCCAGGCGCGATGAAGTCGACTGTGAGCGGTTCTTGTCCGGGCACATCCGCCGGACCCGGATTCAGCTCGCCGAGCACCCCGAAGTCTTCGACAAGTAGCGGGGGACGCCGCGTCCGGACCACGAACCGGCTACCGGTCCTGGACCCGGCCACCGGAAAGGGGATTGCGCCGGTCGCCGCAGCCGGCGCAGAGGAGGGCGAGGCAGCCGTTGCGGCTGCCGACGAGAGCCCTGCGGGCCTGGGCGCGGACCGGCCCTCGTGAACGTGCAGTGATCCTGAGGCGCGCCTTCGAGATCCTGACGGCATGCGGCGAGCAGATTGCCCGCATCATCGCGCTCGAGAAAGGCAAGGTGTTCGCGGACTCCCGTGCTGAGATGCCCACCGGCCAGGCGTGACGCCTGGCCGGCGGTGTCACAGATCGGGTGGCTGCCCGGTCTTACTTGCTAAACCAATCCGATTCGGTTCCGTGACGAGAAAGGTGGATCATGAGGGTTACTTATCGTCGGAGACCAGCCTCATGGGAACGCCTTGGCTTCAGCGGGGACGACTCGGCGAGTGGTCGTGGCCATGAGGGGCGTCGAACCGTGACGGGCGACAGGGGGGCGCGTCCGCTGCCGTCGAGCCACCCGCCCGGGGGACCGACGTCAGCGGGCTTGCGTGCCCTTCCCCGTCCCGTGGCCGTGGTGGTGGGCGCCGGTGGCGTGCTCGGAGCGGCGCATGTTGGTGTCGGGTACGCGCTGGAAGAGCGCGGATTCGTCCCGGACCTGATTGTCGGAACCTCGGTGGGCGCCCTCAACGGGGCAATCGCGGCCGCTCACCCCGACAGGGCCGCGCCGTGGCTGGACCACGTGTGGACTCAGTTGCGTCGCCGTGAGGTGTATCCGATCGGCTCCCTGTCCTCACGGTCCAGCATCTTCACCGATCGCGGCCTGCGTCGACTGATTGCTCGGGCTGGGCTGCCGTCGCGGATCGAGCAGCTGGCGGTCCCGTTCACCGCGGTGGCCATGGACCTGGTCACGGGCGCTTCGGTGCTGCTCGACCACGGAGACCTCGAGTCCGCGCTGCTGGCCAGCGCAGCCATTCCCGGGATGCTGCCCCCGGTGGATCGTGAGGGCCGGACGCTCGTCGACGGCGGGGTGATCGCCTATGTCCCGGTACTGGCGGCCCTGCAGGCCGGAGCGGCCAGCGTGGTGGTGCTGTCGACCGGGCCTGAGAGCTCGCCGTTGAGCTCAACCCTCCCGCGCCGACGTGCCAGTGCGATCGCCGCCAGGGCCGGGCTGCTGTTGATGCACCATCAGATCGAGCGTGACCTGCACGAGGTGTCCAAGCACATCCCGACCGTCGTGTTGCCGACCGGCATCGAGGCCTGGCCCGCTCCGTGGGACTTCGGCCATTCCCAGCGGCTGATCAGCACCGCGTCCCTCACGGCGGGGCGCTTTCTCGACGGGCTGTGCATCAGTGGGCCGGGCCTGTATCGGGCCGACGATCCTCCGGCGCCATTGGCCAGTCCGGGCAAAGCATCCACTTCCTCCGCATTGAGGGTCGGTCTGTGAGTACCATCGCGTTCCTCAACATCGCCATGCACGGGCGCGTCAACCCGACGCTGCCGGTCGTGGCCGAGCTTGTTCGGCGCGGCCACTCGGTGACGTACCACACGTCGCCCGCGTTCCGTGAGGAGATCGAGGCCACCGGCGCGACTGTGCGCCTCTACCCCGGGGGCGACCAGCCGCTTCCCGATCCGCCGACGCCCGTCACTCTGATGGAGGGGCTTGCGGGCGCCACCGTCCGCTTGCTGCCCCCCGTGCTCACCGACCTGCGCCGCGTCCGGCCCGACGTGATCGTCCACGACAACGCCTGTTTGTGGGGCGCAGTCGCCGCCCGCGAACTCGACGTGCCGGCGGCGTCGTCGTTCACCACGTTTGCGTTTAACCGGCATGTGCCCAGCCCCACCCGCGGTTCGTGGGACCTGCTGGCCGCGGCGACGGCTCGGCCCAGCAGCCTCCAGGGCTACCTGCGGTCGCGCTGGGCGCTGCGCCGCCGCTTCGACACGCATGGGTTGCCACTGTTCGACTTGGGGAACATCCGCCAGCCGCTCAATCTGGTCTACACCTCGCGGGCGTTCCAGCCTGCCGTCGAGGACTTCGACCAGTCCTACCGGTTCGTTGGCCCAAGCATTGGCGCCCGCCCGGTCGACCCGTCGTTCCCGGCCGATCGGCTGAAGGACCCGGTGCTGTACGCCTCGCTGGGCACGGTGTTCAACGCCGCCCCGCGGCTGCTGCGCAGTTTTGCCACCGCGCTCGCCCCGCTGGGCGGCACCGTGATCGTCTCCACCGGGCAGACCGATCCCGACGCGCTGGGTCCGTTGCCGGCCAACGTGCTCGCCCGCCGCTTCGTGCCGCAACCGGAGGTGCTGGCCCGCGCGGCGCTGTTCGTCACCCATGGCGGGATGAACAGCGTCAACGAGGCCATGTACGCCGGGGTTCCGATGCTGGTGGTCCCCCAGGGCGCTGACCAGCCGATGGTGGCCCGTCGTGTCGTCGAGCTCGGCGCCGGCCTGTCGATCCGTACCCAGGACGTCGCCAAGGGCCCCGTGCGTGTCCTCGCCCGACGTCTGCTCGGCGACCCCAGGTTCCGGGAAGCCGCGACCACCCTGCAGGTCGCCCAGCGCGAGGCGGGTGGATTTCGGCACGCCGCCGACGAACTCGAGCGGTACCTGCATACGGCCGGCTCGGTCAGTCAGTCGGCTCCGGTCGATCCGCCACAGCGAGGCTGAGTGATGTCACCTGTCGTCGTCGTCCTGCTGCTGTTCGCCGGGCTGTCGGAGGCCGCCGGGCGCATCCTGCCTCTGGTGGCGCGCCGGCCCGGCATGTCGCGGACCTTTGTGGCCGGGGTGCTGCTGCCCGGCGGCCTCGTCGAGGGTGCTGTGTTCGCGCTGTGGCCGCTGACCGCGTGGACCCTGGCCGAGCTGGTGCTGTCCTCCCCACCGTCAGACGGGGGCTTGGTGTGGACACCAAGCCTGGTCGCCCCGCTGGTGCTCTCTGGCGTCCTTGCATTTCCCCTGCTCGGGCCCCTGATCCACCTGCTGCTCTTTGTGGGGGTCGGGGCCAGTCTGGCGGGCCCGCTCGCCACGGCGACCGGGTTGGGCTGGTGGGGCGCCGCCGGTTGCGTGGCCCTCGCCGGGGCCGGGCTTGCTGTCACTGTAGAGGCCATTCGGCGTACGGTCGTGAGGATCAGCGCGGCCGGGGCACCGGGGGCGATCGCATGAACGACTTCCTGCTCTGGGCCTGCGCACTTGGGCCCGCTCTGCTCGCCGAAGCTCTGCTGGCCCGCTACGAGGTGCTGGCCTACAGCGCCGGCTGGCGGGCCCCTACCACCGAGCTCCCGGAGGGCGTGCCGTATGCCCGGGGGGCGGCCCCTGACAGCCCCCCGGATGCCTACCTGGTCTACCTGGACGGGATCGGGAAACGCCGCGTCCGCGACACCCGGGACGGCGGCCAGCTGGTCAAGGCCCTGATCGCCGGAGCGCCGGAGCTGCGGGTGCTGGGTCAGGTGCAGCCCTACTCGCCGCTGGCCGACCCGCTCGCTGATCGGCCGGTGTGGGCGTGGCTGCGCCGCCGCCTCGGGCTGCTGCTGTTCCTGCACAATGTCATGCAGATCTTCGTCGCCGCCGACCACCGGTACCGCCCGCTGTACAACCGGGCCGTCGGCTCCCAGATCGCCACTCAGCTCCGGCTCGCCGGCTACGAGCCCGACAGCGATATCCCGGTGGTGCTGCTCAGCTACAGCGGCGGCGCCCAGGTAGCCACCGGCGCGGTTGAGGAACTGCACACCCAGCTACGCTCCCCGCTCCTGCTGATCACGCTCGGTGGGTTCTACAACGGCGCCAACGACCTCACCCATGCCGAGCACGTGCATCGGCTCACCAGCGCGAGCGACCGGATTGAGCGTGTCGGCGCCTGGATCTTCCCTCAGCGTTGGCGGCTGTTCCGCCGTAGCGGATGGAACCGCGCCCGCCGCGCTGGGAAGATCACCGTGCATCGGCTCGACCCGGCCACCCACCTCGGGCCGCGCAGCTACATCAGCCGGGAGGCCCGGCTGGCCGACGGCCGCAGCCACCTCGACCGCACTGCCGACACCGTGATCGCGCTCATCCGCGCCCGAGACAGTGTGACCGCGGCGACAGACGGCCATGAGGCCTCGACCGGAGTGCGCAGCGCAGAGTCCGGCAAGCTTGGTGCGAAGTCGGCCTTGCCGGGCGCCGTCGGCTGAATTACTCACGGAAAGAGCAACGGAGACCGAGCGGACACCGGCGTTCACGTCCCTGCTGTCCGCGCAAACGGCCGGCCTCGTCATGCTGCGCTACGTCCTCGGGGTGGAGCCGCTGGCCTCACTCGACTTCGATGAACTGATGGAGTGGCTCGTCCCCGCCATCGAGGTCCACTTCGACCGGCTGCCCCAGGAGTAGGCGGCTGGGCCGCCCTCGAGACGGGCCACCGCCGCGGCTCCGGTTCGGATCCCCGCCTGCGCTGCTCCTCCTGGCGCTTCGGCGGCCTGGGCCCACGCCAGGACGAAGACGCCCCGCGGCGAGTAGGGAACGAATCCGACTTGTTCCCTGCCCCTGCGACATCCCCAGCTCTTGTGGAGGGAGGGGACTTTGGGATGCCCGGTCAACGAGCAGGACAAGGAGCCTGTGGGCGGGCGGTCCAGGACAGAAAGCGGCAGGTCAGGTATTGGTTTCCGCTTGGAGGGCGGCAGCACGGTCGGCGTCGAGTCCGGCGACCAGGCCACGCAGGACGGGGCCGTACTCCGGGTGGGCGAGGGCGAAGGCCATCTGGGCGACCAGGTAGTCGGCCGGGTTGCCGGTGTCGTACCAGCGGCCGTTGATGACCTGCCCGTACACCGCGCGGGTGGAGGCGTAGGCGTTGATGGCGTCGGTCAGGTAGACCTCGCCGGTCTTGTGCTCGTACCAGCGGCGGGTCTGCTCGCGTAGTTCGTCGACGATGCCGGGGGTGACGACGTAGCCGCCGATAGCCGCGTACGACGACGGGGCGGCAGAGGGCTCGGGCTTTTCGACCAGGCCGGTGATGCGCAGTTGGCCGTCTCCGAGGTCTTCCCTGACGATGGGCACGCCATAGCGCTGGGAGTCGGTGGGGTCCATCGGCATGAGGGCCAGCACCGGGCAGCCGGTCTGCTCGTACGCGCGGATCAGCTGCTGTGCGCGAGGGACCTCGGCCACGAAGACGTCGTCGGGCCACAGCACCAGCGCCGGCTCGTCGCCGAAGGCACGGGCAGCGTTCAGCACCGGGGTGCCGTTGCCGTACGGGCCGTACGGGCCGTACTGGTCGAGGTAGGTGATGTGGCCCTGGCGGGCCAGCTCTGCGACCTCCTCCACCGCGTCCGCCTAGGCTGTCTTGCCGTCTTCGCGGAGTTGTTCGACGAGGGCGGGGTTTGGGCGGAAGTGGTCCTGGATGAGGCCCTTGCCGCCGGAGACGACGATGGTGATGTCGGTGATGCCGGAGTCCACCAGCTCACGCACGGTGTGCTCGATGACCGGCTTGTCGCCGACCGGGAGCATCTCCTTCGGTGTCGCCTTCGTCAGAGGCAGCAGACGGGAGCCGAGTCCGGCAGCGGGGATCACGGCCCTGCGAATCGCCGGGGACATCACGTCTCTCTCGGTCGAGCGGCACACCGTACCGGCCGGCACAGCACACACCGACGCTACCAACACCCGCCGCTGCCCCTGCCGACCGCCGGTTTCACCTACCGCTTGGGCGATTACCGGCACAGGAAGGAACCGGGGTACTTCGTCACCGCGAAGTACCCGTTGGTATCGATCGCCACGGCGACCTGGGCGCGGACCTGGTCGCGCAGTTCCGGGAACAAGTCCTTGCCCAGGCGCTCGTCGTCGTCCGACTCGGTCGGAGTCGTTGTGGGAGGCCCACCTGCTCCTTGCAGGGAAACCCCTTCACGTGCACTGACTCACGGGAGCCATCGGCGGCCCGCGTCCACGTGGACCAACGGGCTTGGGACAGCCTTCCGGTCAGAGGCCGGCAGAGTCGTTGCGGTGGCTGGACTGGGTCCCGGCAACCGTGTTCAGATGCGACTGCGAGTCGCGCTCGGTCGACAACGGTCCCGAGACGGTGAAGTAACGCTGGCCGGCGACGAGAAGCTCCTCTGCGGGGAACTTCGTGATCACCTCGCACCCATCCGCGGTCACCACGAGCTCCTCCTCGATCCGGGCCGCGCCCCAGCCGTCCTTTGACGGCCAGTAGGTCTCCAGCGCGAACACCATGCCCTCTTCGATCACCTCGGGGTGCTCGAGGGACACCAGTCTGGAGAACACCGGCTTCTCCCAGATCGACAGCCCGACGCCATGGCCGTACTGAAGCGCGAAGGCCGCTTCCTCGTCGGGGAACCCGAACTCCTGCGCCGTTGGCCACACAGACACGATGTCGGCCGTTGTGGCTCCGGGGCGGACCAGGCTGATCGCTTCGTCCATGTACTCACGGCACCGTGTGTAGGCGTCGCGTTGAGCGGAAGAGGCACTACCGACAGCGAACGTGCGGTAGTAGCAGGTGCGATAGCCGTTGTAGCTGTGCAGAATGTCGAAGAACGCCGGATCCCCGGGCCGCACGATGCGGTCCGAGAAGACGTGGGGGTGTGGTGCACACCGCTCCCCGGAGATCGCATTGACGCCTTCGACGAACTCCGAGCCGAGGTCGTAGAGAGTCTTGGCCACCACACCCACGCACTCGTTCTCGCGCACACCCGGCCGGAGGAACTCGTAGAGGTTCTCGTAGGCAGCGTCGACCATCGAGCAAGCATGGGTGAGCAGGTGGATCTCGTCACGTGTCTTGATGCGGCGGGCCTCCAGGAACACCTGCTGGCCGTCGACCACCGTGATGCCCGCGTTCTGCAGGGCCATCAGGACCGGGAGCTCGATGACGTCGACGCCAAGCGGCTCGTCCAGGAGCCCATAGAGTTCGAGCTCGCGCTTGATCTTCTGGGCGACGGAGTCGCCCATCCCGACCAGAGGGTTGATGGCGCCGCGCAACGTCGAGATGCCGGCGCGAGCGCCGCTCGGGTTGCGGGCATCGGCTCCGTGGTGGGCTCCGTGCGGATCACCATCCGAGTGGGCTTTGGAGTAGTCCAACCACGGGTTGTACAGCTGGTGGTGCTTGGCGGCTGAACCGAAGTCCCAGACGATCGGCTCGCCTCCCCTGACCAGCAGAGAGAACCGGATCATCTTGTCGACTGCCCATGTGCCGATGTGGGTCGACGTCATGTAGCGGATGTTGGCGAAGTCGAAGGCCAGGACGGCGCCGACGTCGGACTTCTCCAACGACTCGCGGAGACGAGCCAGCCGCTCGTCGCGGAGCCTGCTCATGTCGACGCGGGTCTCCCAGTCGACCGCGTTCGGTCCAAACGTCGGAATCGCCATTACAAGTCCTTTGCCAAGCGGAGTCGCGGGTAATGGAGCCGCACGCGCGCCGCCTGCACTCGGTATGACGCCTGTGCGTTAAGTGTCACTTAACATCCGAAGGATGGGCGACGTCAACTCCTGGCGGGCAGCGAGGTCGTTACGAGCGGCCTGCTTGCTGGGCGTCAGTGGGGCGCCAGGTGGGGATCGGGCCTCCGTTCCCGACGCACCCGCCGCCGGCGGCCACATGCCGCAGGCCGCTCGCCGACTCGTTGCTCTCGTTCACGTACAAGTGGGGGACTGCAGAGTCGGCCTCAACCTCGAGCTCGTCCAGTACACCGATCCGGATCAGGTGAGGGTCCAACCCCGCAACAGCGATGTCGACGGGATCCAACTTGCCCTTTGTACCTACGACTTCGAGGTCGCCCTTGCTCACCTCGTCGCGCACGGCGTCCAGATCATGGGTGAACCCACGGTGCACACGACAGGGCCACGCGCAGGTCAGACCTGGGTCTACTTCTCGGCCCCCTGCGGGCTCCGGTTGGAGCTCGTCTCGGCTCGGCCTATGAGGTTCGCTCAACGAACGTCACCTCGACATGGGTGCCGGTCCGCGCTGTGCCCATGACTGCGACCGTGCGGTCCTGACACACTCGAAGCGCGCAAGGGTGACTGTCGACGTACCCGAGATAGAACCCGGGGGCGGGGCGCGCGAACTCGGACGAGATCAGTAGCTGGCCCTCATCTCCAACGACTGCTGGAAGGACGAGGAAGGCTCCCAGTAGGTCAGCAGCCACCTCGACGTCGCCGTCGAAGATCAGCCGGCGGATGCGCGTCGATGAGATCGGCTCACCGGCAGGGCCCCGCGTGACGAGCGGGACGACCCGGGTGCTCAGCTCGGGGCACTGATCGAAAGTGGTTGTCGTCCCGGCGCCCCGGGCGCCGAATCGAAATCCCTGGCCGACACTGACGAACTCCGCACCGAGCCGGTCGACAACGATGCCTTCGACGAAGTCTTCGGCAGAGACCTGCGACCAGGCTTGGTCGAACGGAACGATCGCCACGCGCCGGATCCCCAAGGCGCCAAGCTTGTGGAGCTTCCGTCGGCGATCGCTGAGCAGGCTCGGCACTTGGCGTGGCTCAAGCACCTGCATCGGGTGAGGGTCGAATGTGAGCACTGTGTCGCACCCGTGGAGGACCTGACGGTGACCGAGGTGAACACCGTCGAAGGTCCCGATCGCGACTTTGGCGTGCGAGTGCGCTCCGCCGGTGCGGCGGCGACCACAGGCGCCCCGTTTCCCCTGAGGCAGCTCGAGGCTGAAGACCTCCATCACCCATCCCTTCTTCACCCGCAGAGCAGGGTGAGCGCAGGCCAGTGTGCGCCTCGGACCGTTAGCCGTTGGGAAAGTGCGAGGTGGTCCGGCAGTCCGCGTGTGAACCCTGCGTTAACCGCGCTTGCAGTGGGCTCAGCGCTCAGATTCTCTCTCTGGAGAAAGTCTGAACCGCTAACTGGAGGAACTGAACATGGCTGCAGGTTGGAACTTGGAGGGCCGCACGGCTTTCGTGACCGGTGGTAGTCGAGGCCTGGGCTTCGCTATCGCACAGGCGCTGCTCGAGCGTGGCGCCAAGGTGGCGATCGCAGCCAGGGACGAGGCGGCCGTCAAGGCTGCGGCCGGTCGTCTCACCGCTGGATTCAGCGCGGAGGACGTGCTCCCCGTCGTCGCGGACGTCACCGACACGGAGTCCGTCAACAGCGCGCTGGCAGAGGTGCACGCGTGGCAGGGTGGCCTCGACATCCTCGTGAACAACGCAGGTCCGCAGCTCGCCCCGACCTCCCTGGACAAGGCTGACGAGAAGGTCATCGCGTCGGCCTTCGACACGAAGCTGATCGGGTTCATTCGCGTCTCGCAGGCCGCTCTCCCGTTCTTGAGCCGGACTGGCAGCGGCAGCATCGTCAATGTTGTCGGTGCGACCGCGCACGCGCTGATTCCCAACACCGGTCCTACGGCCATCGTGAATGCGGGCGTGGTCGCGCTCACGAGCTACCTGGCGTCCGAGGCGGCTCCCAGCAACATCCGGGTCAACGCGATCTCCCCCGGAATGACGAAGACCGAGGGCTGGCTCACCAAGACCGAGGCCATGGCCAAGCAGCAGGGCAAGAGCGCCGAAGAGGTTCGGGCCGGCATGGCTAAGGGGCTTGGCATTCGCCTCGACCGCTGGGCCGAGACCGCCGAAATCGGCGCCGCGGCGGCGTTCCTGGCGTCCGACGACGCCTCCTACGTGACCGGTCAGGTGCTGCGTGTCGACGGCGGGCTGTCGAAGCCCGTCGCCTGATCGCAGGCCCCCAGGCAGACGCCATCCAAGGTCCGCACTTGCCTTGGATGGCGCTCCTGGTTTGCGTACGTGGGTATCCGCCGAGTGCTCTGCAACATCGACACCCTGGAGTTTTGGGAATGCTGATCGGAATCGTGAGCGAAACCCGTCGCGGCGAGACGCGCGTTGCCGCGACTCCTGCGACGGTGGTCCAGCTGGTGAAGCTGGGGTACGACGTCGTGGTGGAGCCGGGTGCGGGTGCGTTGTCGAGCTTCCCGGACGAGACATATGTCGGGGCCGGTGCGAGGATCGGTGACCCGCTGGCAGCAGACGTCGTGCTCGGGGTGAACGCTCCCTCGTCGGAGCAGTTGGACGGGTTGAAGCCGGGTACGACGGTCGTGGGCATCATGAGCCCGGCGTTGAACCCTGCGCTGGTGGAGGACCTGGCGAAGCGGCCGATCACGGCGTTGGCGATGGATGCGGTGCCGCGTATCTCGCGGGCGCAGTCGTTGGACGTGCTGTCGTCGATGGCGAACATCGCGGGCTATCGGGCGGTGGTGGAGGCCGCTCATGTCTTCGGCCGGTTCTTCACCGGTCAGGTGACGGCTGCGGGCAAGGTGCCGCCGGCCAAGGTGCTGGTCTGTGGTGCGGGAGTGGCGGGTCTGGCCGCGATCGGTGCGGCGGGAAGCCTGGGTGCCATCGTGTACGCCACCGACCCGCGGCCGGAGGTTGCCGACCAGGTCAGGTCGCTGGGTGGCGAGTTCCTCTCGGTCGAGGCCGGGGATGTCGGCGAGGTGGAGGTGTCGGCGACGGGTTATGCCAAGGAGATGTCGCAGGACTACAACACCCGCGCGGCCCACCTGTACGCAGACCGGATGCCGGAGATGGACATCGTGATCACGACGGCGCTCATTCCGGGCCGGCCGGCGCCGACGCTGATCACCGCGGAGATGGTGGCGTCGATGAGGTCGGGCAGCGTGATCGTGGACATGGCTGCCGCGAACGGCGGCAACGTCGAGGGCACGGTCAGGGGCGAGGCGGTGGTCACGGCCAACGGTGTGACGATCATCGGCTACACCGACCTGCCCGGTCGGTTGCCCGCGCAGGCGTCCCAGCTGTACGGCACCAACCTGGTCAACCTGATGAAGCTGATGACCCCGCGCAAGGACGGCCAGCTGGTGCTGGACTTCGACGACGTGGTGCAGCGGTCGATGACCGTGGTGCGCGACGGCGAGTCGACCTGGCCTCCGCCGCCGGTCCAGGTGTCCGCCGGTCCAGCAGTCGCTCCCCCCTCCGCACCCCCTGCGGTGAAGCTGGCCGGCTCCCAGGCCGGGCTGCCGGTGTCGACCCAGCGGCGGTACGCAGAGGTCGGGGTCGGCGCCGCGGTGTTGTTCCTGCTCGCGGCCCTGTCCCCGTCGGCGCTGCTGGGACACCTGACGGTGTTCGCGCTGGCGATCGTGATCGGCTACTACGTGATCGGGCACGTGCACCACGCCCTGCACACGCCTCTGATGAGCGTGACCAACGCGATCTCGGGAATCATCGTGGTCGGCGCCCTGCTGCAGATCGGGCACGGTGAGACCCCGAACGGCGTGGTGGTCACCGTGCTGTCGACGATCGCGATCCTGCTGGCCTCGGTCAACATCTTCGGTGGCTTCGCGGTGACCCGCCGGATGCTTTCCATGTTCTCGAGAAGCTGAAGGGCCCTGTCATGTCTGATCTGATGACTGTTGAGACCGCCGCGGCGGCTGCCTACATCGTCGCGGCCTTGCTTTTCATCCTGGCGCTGGCCGGACTGTCCCATCACGAGACCGCCAAGGCCGGCAAGACCTATGGCATCGGCGGCATGGCGGTGGCCTTGGCCGCGACGATTGCGCTGGCGATCAACCATCACATCTCCGGAGTCGGTCTGGCGCTGGTGATCGGCGCCATGGCGGTCGGTGCCGCGATCGGGCTGTGGCGGGCGCGGGTGGTGGAGATGACCGGGATGCCCGAACTGATCGCCTTGCTGCACTCCTTCGTGGGTCTGGCCGCGGTGCTGGTGGGCTGGAACGGCTACCTCCACGTCGAGGCCAACCTGGACGGCCCGGTCAGTGCCGAGGTCAAGGTGCTGGAGGCTCAGGAGCTGCTCGGGATCCATTCCGCCGAGGTGTTCATCGGCGTCTTCATCGGCGCGGTCACCTTCACCGGCTCGATCGTGGCTTTCCTCAAGCTCTCGGCACGGATCAAGTCGTCCCCGCTGATGCTACCCGGCAAGAACTACCTCAACCTCGGTGCCCTGGCCGCGTTCGCGGTGCTGACCACGTGGTTCGTGATCGACCCGTCGCTGTGGCTGCTGGCCGCGGTCACGGTCGTCGCGCTGGCTCTGGGTTGGCACCTGGTCGCCTCGATCGGCGGCGGTGACATGCCGGTTGTGGTGTCGATGCTGAACTCGTACTCCGGCTGGGCGGCTGCGGCGTCGGGGTTCCTGCTGGAGAACGACCTGCTGATCATCACCGGCGCCCTGGTCGGCTCCTCGGGTGCCTACCTGTCCGCCGTCATGTGCAAGGCGATGAACCGGTCCTTCATCTCCGTGATCGCCGGCGGGTTCGGCATCGAGGCCGGCCCGGCCGACGACAAGGACTACGGCGAGCACCGCGAGATCACCGCCGATGGCGTCGCCGAGCTCCTCGGGTCGGCGGACTCGGTGATCATCACTCCCGGCTACGGCATGGCCGTGGCCCAGGCCCAGCACGGCGTCGCCGAGCTGACCCGCAAACTCAGGGACCGGGACGTCAAGGTGCGCTTCGGCATCCACCCGGTCGCGGGCCGGCTGCCGGGGCACATGAACGTCCTGCTCGCCGAGGCCAAGGTCCCCTACGACATTGTGCTGGAGATGGACGAGATCAACGAGGACTTCGACCACACCGCTGTCGTCCTCGTCATCGGCGCCAACGACACCGTCAACCCCGCCGCCACCGAGGACCCAGGCTCACCCATCGCCGGCATGCCCGTCCTCCAGGTCTGGAACGCCGAGAACGTCATCGTCTTCAAACGCTCCATGGCCTCCGGGTACGCCGGCGTCCAGAACCCGCTCTTCTACCGCGAGAACTCCGCCATGCTCTTCGGCGACGCCAAGGACCGCGTCGAAGACATCCTCCGAGTCCTCTGATGCCTGGGCGAGGACGCAGTAGTGACGCATCGCGACGCAGCAAGGCCGACATGCCAGGAATCGGACGCGCCGTTTTCGACAAACAGACCGCAACGAAGTGAGAGGACTCAGATGATGAATAGCGTGGACAGCGTCTGGAGCGGCGGCGTAGAGCAAGAAGTGGTCGGTGCTATCAGCGTCTTGACCATTCACAATGGCGAGCGGAACCTGCTGAACCCAGGCATCCTCACCGACATCCGCGTCCGGCTGCAGGAGTGTGACGACAACCCGGACATCCGCGCCGTCCTGCTCACCGGCGCAGGTGAGACCTTCTGTGGCGGTCTCGACATCGCTTCCATCAAAGCGGGTGCTGACCCAGCTCTGTTCGGCGAGGCGTTGATGGAGACCCTCCGGATTTTCCCTCGTCTGGGTTTGTCTGTCGCGGCTGCCGTCAACGGCGACGCGCTCGCCGGGGGCGCCTCGTTCGTCGCGGCCTGCGACTTCGCTGTCGCAGTGGACAGTGCGCGAATCGGCGCGGTGGAGGTCGGCGCCGGGATGTGGCCGATGATCGCGCAAGTGCCCATCATTCATCGGCTCGGGCCGCGCCTGGCGATGGAGAACATAGGTTCCGGCGAGCCGTTCACCGCCGAGAGGGCCCGCGAGGTCGGTCTCGTGCAGGCCGTGGTTGAGGCCGGCCGAGCAGCTGTGGTCGCCCAGGAGTGGCTCAATAACGCACTGAGGGCGGCTGGCGCAGGTGCCCCTGGCCGTCGCTCCCTCTACGAGTTCGCATCGATGTCATACGACGACGCGTTCGACGCGTCGCTGCCACGTTTCATCGAGCTTTTCGACCACTGAACTCTTCGGAGTGTTGTCGGGGGTGACGTGCGCTGATCCTTGCGGTACGCCTGACCACCGCGACCTGGTCGTGCGGCCCACATCCAACTCGCCACCAGCATCGTCCTCGTCCAGGACGATCTCGACAGGCGACAGCCACCTGCGGCTCGGAGACGCCGTGCTGGTCACCTCCGCCAAGCGCGTCGAGGACGGTGAGGTCGCCGAGCTTACCGTCCTCGACGCAGGGCCTGGGCGAGGACGCAGTAGTGACGCATCGCGACGCAGCAAGGCCGACATCCGTCCTTCAGGTCTGGAACGCCGAGAACGTCATCGTCTTCAAACGCTCCATGGCCTCCGGGTACGCCGGCGTCCAGAACCCGCTCTTGTACCGCGAGAACTCCGCCATGCTCTTCGGCGACGCCCAGGAGCGCGTCGACGACATCCTCCGAGTCCTCTGACACGAGTCTTGCCGAAGGCGCCGGCAACTGTCCGTGAATTCCAGTTCGCCTTGTGCGTCCCTAACACAGAAGGTCCCCCCATGAGCGTGTCGACAGAATCCCGCACCCACTCCGACTTCCCCACCGACTTCCGCGGCGCGGTGCTGCGACCCGGCGACGACCAGTACGACGCGGCGCGTGCGCTGTACCAGGGCCGTGCCGCCGACGAGGGCCCCGCGCTGATCGCGCAGTGCGCCGATGAGGAGGACGTCGCGACCGTCCTGCGCTACGCCTCCGCACACGCCGTCCCGGTGGCCGTGCGCAGCGGCGGGCATGGTTCCGACGGCTACGCGATGCCCGGTGGCGCGTTGGTCATTGATCTCTCGGCGATGCGGGCGGTCACCGTCGACCCGGAGACCCGGGTGGTGCGGGCCCAACCGGGCGTCAAGCTCGGCGAGATGGACGCCGCCGCACAGCAGCACGGCCTGGCCGTACCCGCCGGGACGGTCAGCAGCACCGGTGTCGCCGGGCTGACCCTGGGCGGCGGCATCGGCTACCTGATGCGCCGCTACGGCGCCACCGTCGACAATGTGCTGGCCTGCGACATGATCACCGTGGACGGCCGCAAGGTCCGCGCCGACGAGACCGAGAACTCCGAGCTGTTCTGGGCGCTGCGCGGCGGGGGCGGCAACTTCGGGGTCGTCACCTCGCTCGAGTACCGCGCGCACCCGGTCGGGCCCGACGTCGTTGCAGGACAGCTGATCTTCCCCTTCGACCAGGCCGCCGACGTCCTCGGCAAGCTTTCGGCGCACCTGGCCACAGCCCCGCGGGAGCTGGGCCTGCTGGTCGCGATCGCTCCTGCTCCCCCTCTGCCGGTGCTGCCCGAGGAGGTGCACGGGAAGCCGGCGCTGATTCTCGTCGTGGTCTACACCGGGGAGCCTGCCACGGCACATGAGGTCGTCGAGCCGCTCGCCGCGCTCGGCCAACCGCTTGCCAACCTGGTCACGAAGACCACGTGGGTCCAGGCGAACAGCATGCTCGACGCCGTTGCCCCCTATGGCATGCGCATGAACCTGCGTGGTGGGTACCTGCCGACACTGTCCGCCGACGCCGTCGACGTGCTGCTGGAGAACGTCGCCGCCGTGCCGTCGAACCCCGGTGCCCTCTACTCGATCAACCTCTCGTTCATGGGCGGCGCGATCTCCGAGGATGTCGACGAGGACGCCATGGCCTTCTCCCGTGAGGGAGCCGCCTGGCTGTGGGAAGCCATCAGCAAGTGGGACGCACCCGAGTGCGACGCACAGTACGACGAGTGGGCGACGACCCTCACCGAGGCGATGCGGCCGCTCGCACTGACGAACGGCTACGCCAACCTCACCGACGACCTGGGCGAAGAGTGGCGGCGCGGAGTGCACGGCAGCGAGGCCAAGCACCAGCGGCTGCGTTCGATCAAGGCCGCCTGGGACCCTCACAACTTGCTCCGCTTCAACAAGAACATCGCCCCTGAGCCCACCGACTGACCGCACACCGGCGGCGCGTTACACGAGCGGCCCGACGTGTCGCTCCGCCCCTCGCTCCGTACCGGCGGGCAATTCCTGGGTCTCCGCAGCAACCCGACCGTAGACTTCAACGCAGACCTTCGGTGACCATCTCTGACATTTCGGGATGATCCAAGGCCGGGGTCCGGTCTCAGCAGTCGTCGCCGGGCCGGTTCGGCTCAGCTTGACCTTCAAGGCTGCTGCTCTGGAGTGCCCACCGCCTTGTGGATGCGGGGATAGCCACGGTGGACCCGGCTGGGCGTGAGTTGACCCGATGTCAGTGGCTGCTCCCAGGGCCTACTCAGGTCTTCGGCGAGGGGCCGGGCGAGGCGGAGTTGGGTGCAGGCGGCGAGGACCAGCCAGACCCACCGATTGGCAGATCGTGATGCCGCCGGCCACCCTGAGCTGTGTCTTCCGGGACGCCAAGCGTCGGAGACATGATCGGCGCGCACCCGTGCCCGGTTGAACTCGTCGCACGCCGCGTATGAGGTTTTGCATATCAGCGGCATCGCGACGAGGGCCATACGTCTGTTCCGCGCATGAACACGACCCTGAGAAAATTGGGTCGGCGACGCTGCAAAACGCGTCGCAAGTATGTGTTTATGCCGGCAATGACGGTAGATGGGTGACGTCTGCCGGTGGCGTAGGTACTTCGCGTCCGCGTTCGTCGCTACTGCGTCCCACGACTACCCAGACGGCTCGACAAGGCTCGTCAAAAGGGTTGCTCAGGCGATGAGGTGTCATCGAGTCGAACGTGACGGCGTCCCCAGGGGAGAGTTCGTAGCGATCGAATCCGATCTGCACGGCGATACGTCCCGCGATCACGTACCCATACTCCCGGCCTCCGTGGCGCATCATGTTGTCGGGAGCGCACGAAGAACTGCCGGGCTCGTACTCGACGTGCAGGAAGTCGACGACGGGATCCGACGCCTGAGTGAGGCGCTCCCAGACCACTCCGGGAAACCCGATCCGCGCCCGCGTGCTCGCCGGTTGCATGGGCGCCTCCACCGCGGGCCATTGCGCCACGCGCACGTCGCGGCCGTGGCCTTGCACTCGGTCGAGAAGGGCCGCGTTCGGCGCCTTCGTCTCGTTGGTGGCGGCGTTGGTCTCGCCCGTCGCCGTCGGCTCCTTCGCCATCAACTGGTCCAGGGAAAGGCCGAGAGCATCGACGAGCGAGTACAGCGTACTCACGCTCGCATTTGCCTTGTTTCGCTCCAGTTGAGATACGAAACTAGGTGAAACGCCGACCCTGCGAGCGAGTTCCCGCAGCGATATGCCCTGAGCCTCTCGAGCCGCACGGACTGCCGGTCCGATCAGGTCAGCGGCTGCAGCAGACTGCGATGTCGATCTGGCCTCTGCGGTGCTCACGCCACCTCCGTCGGTCATGCCGTCGGCGCTTCCGCAGAAGCGCTCCATGCGTGTTCAGTGTAGTCGCACACCGCAGACAGGCGCGCAGATGTCAACGGACCATCGGCTTCCCCGTGGGCGGACGGATGATCTCCTTGGTGCCCACGCTCCGCAACCGCTCATGAATCACGTCGGTACGGACCCGGCGCTGCGGCCCCTCCACGCACTCCTCGACCTTCGCCGGATGCGGATCGATGATTCGGGGCCGCCGCACCGGCCCGGTCGCCGGCCGACTCTCGTCATGAGCAGCGACACAGCGGCGCACTGCCTTCGGAGCCACCCCCGCGATACTCGCCGCCGAATGGGCACAGATGCGGCACTCGCACAACCTTCCCCGTTCTTCGTTGGCAGAGGTCATCGGTTCATGCGAGACAGGTCGTCCCGGCCGCTGTGTGACAGCTACGCTTCAATCTGTTAAGTGACATCACACGCTTTACGTGACTCGCAGCCGGCGCCCGGCCGACACCAGTCCCTTCGCGTCACGCCGGCGAAGCCCGCAAGTCGGTTCGGGAGGAAGCCCGCGAAGATTCTGCATCTCGCAACCCTTCACTTGGAAGCCCTGCGCCACCGACGACCAGGTGCGAGGACTGACTTTCGATCTCGACCACCGGCTACATGATGCGGTGCAAGGTGACTGGTTACGGGACATGGTTGCCGATGGTCGGGCTGACCAGTTGCTGATACCGCCGGAATGCTCCTGAGGACGCTTGCAGCCAACGCCAGGCGCCCCGGCATGGGGGCCCGGTCGGCGTCAACGGTTGGTGCCGCCGCAGGTCGGTTCGAAGTGCGGGCCGGCAGCAACGCGTCAAGTGACCGCCACCGATGAACCTCAGCAACGTCGACTTGAATCAGCTGGTCGCGTCGGTGCGTTGCTCATGTAGCGCAACGTCACGCGTGCGGCGCGCCGGGTGGGGATCAGCCAGCCCGGCATGAGCAGCGCGCTGTCACGACTACGACAGCTGGTCGGCAACCCACTCCCGGTTCGCGAGGACAACACCTTGATGCCGGCCGCCGGCGAGCGGCGCGGGGGAACGGTTCCAGTCCACGACGTCGTGACCGTGCCCGAGGAGCCGACGGGCGAGGACAGAGCCCATGGCGCCCAGTCCGAGGAAACCGACGCTTCCCATCAGCTCTTCCAGATCGTCTTGAGGTTGCAGAACTCCCGGATGCCTTCCGCGGCGAGCTCGCGGCCGATACCGGAGTCCTTCACGCCGCCGAAAGGCAGTTCGGGGTAGGAGACGCTCATGCCGTTGACGAAGATGGCACCGACCTCGAGGCGGTTGATCAGGAACCGCTCCTCGTCCGGGTCGGTGGTCCACACCGACGAGCTGAGCCCGAAGGTCGTGTCGTTGGCGAGCGCCGAGGCCTGCTCGATGTCGTCGACCCGGTAAACCACGGCTACCGGACCGAAAGCCTCCTCCCGGTACAGCCGCATCTCGGAGGTGACCTCCTCCAGCACCGCAGGCTCGAAGAACCACCCCTTGGTACCGACAGCCGACCCACCGCACCGCAGGACGGCACCCTTCGCGACGGCGTCGTCGACCTGGCCGGCGAGCTCGCGTCGACCGGACTCGGTTGCGATCGGTCCTATCTCGGTTTCCTCGTCGAGCGGGTCGCCGATGGTCAGCGCCTTTGTGCCCGCGACAAAGGCCTCGACGAACTCCTCGTATACCTCTGTGTGGACAATGAACCGCTTGGCCGCGATGCAGGTCTGGCCGTTGTTCATCGTTCGAGCGGTCACGGCGGTTCGGGCGGCCGCGCGAACATCGGCGGAAGGCAGCACAATGAACGGGTCGGACCCACCGAGCTCCAGCACCGCCTTCTTCACCTCAGAGCCCGCGATGGCTGCGATCGACCGCCCGGCCGGCTCGGAACCGGTCAGTGTCACGGCGGCGACGCGCCGGTCGCGGACAACTGCTTCGACGTCGGCTGCTCCGATGAGGAGCGTCTGGAACGACCCGACGGGGAAGCCCGCTCGTGCGAAGAGGTTGTCGAGGTACATCGCGGTCTGCGGCACGTTCGAGGCATGCTTCAGCAGGCCGACGTTACCGGCCATCAGCGCAGGTGCAGCGAAGCGGATCACCTGCCACATAGGAAAGTTCCACGGCATCACGGCAAGAACGACGCCGAGAGGCTCGTAGGACGTGTAGGCAGCCGAAGCTCTGACCGTGCTCGGGTCAGCGAGCGGCTGGTCGGCCAACAGGCTTTCGGCGTTGTCGGCATAGAACCGCATCGCGTGTGCGCACTTGAGGACCTCTCCGCGGGCCTGCGCGATCGGCTTACCCATCTCGATGGTGAGCCTTTGCGCCGTCTGGGCTGCCTCGGCCTCGACCAGGTCTGCGGCCACCCGCATCCACCGGGCGCGAGAGTCGTAGTCGGTTGCCTGGAGCATCGTGACCGCGGCCTCTGCTCGCGTCAGCCGCTGGTTGACCTGCTCCTTCGTGAGTGGAGCGAACTCTTCGATGAGCTCACCGGTGGCGGGATTAACGGTAGCGATAGGCACGGCGTTCTCCTCGTGGCGTGGACATCCAATGAGTATTGATTGGATACATTGTAAGGTCCTCGGTGATGGTGCGCCAGTAAAAACAGGGCGTTGACACTCTCCGGTCGTACCTAGTTGGATACATTCTGGGCGCCGGGCACCTCGCCGCCGTCATCCTCCTCGGCCACGGCACGATGGCGCTCGCTGTCTTCGCCGTCGCGTACGCCGACACGCCTTGAGGTATCGACAGCTACCCTTACGGCTGGTTGACGCAGGTCACGTGCCTGGCCAGATGTGTAGGCACGTGAGGCACGTACGCGGAATCGGTCCGGCCGAACCGTTTCCTGCGCTCTCGTTCGATCGCGGTACGACGACGGCGCGACCAACCGTGTGGCAGAACAGTGTTTTGTGATAGGCGAGTGAGGCTCAGGCTGCACCGGACATCTTTCGAAACTCCGGTAATGATCTCGGCGCTCGTCGGTAAGCCACCGTCGGCGTACCCCCGTTGGGTGACAGCGTGTCGGCCAACCGTCTCGCTTTGTCGCACGGCCGGGACGCGTGCCACGGACCGGGTGAAGACGCCTGAGCAACCACCTGCGGGGTGCCGAGACGTCCCGTGGGAATGCACTGCGCCTCATTGACCGGCATCTCGTCGCCGGCCTGCTTGTCGAGGCAGACCGTGACTATGGCGTCGGTCGGCGTGGGCCCGGGCAACCGTGTTCACCCGCACGCCCTCCGCGGCAAGTTCGAGGGCCCACGTTCAGGTCAGCTGCTCCATGGCGCTCGTGGTGGCGCCGTAGTGAGTTCCTGCGCGCGTCATCGCTTTTCGACGAAGAGCTCGGGGTGAGCCGTGAGTTCGACCCTGGTGCGGCGGATGTGCCCCGTGAGGTACCGCTCACCGTCATCAGGATCACGGCGCCGCACGGCGTCGAGGATCAGCCGGTGTTCGGCGTTGACGATCGTGGCCCGGTCAGGGTCCGCGAGCACCATGAACGCACGGCGATAGTGCTGGGTGGTGTTCCAGAGCCGCTCCGTGATGGCCAGCAGGTGGTCGCTGGGGCAGCCCGCGTAGGTCGTCATGTGGAAGTCGCGGTCCAGAAGAAGGAACCGATTGACGTCGCTCTGGTTCTCGATCTCGTCCTGGATGTGCTCCAGGTGGGCGAGATGGTGATCGGTGAGATGGGGGAGACTCTCGGTCAGAGTCAGCGGCTCGAGTCGCTCGCGCATCCGGTAGTACGTGTTCACGTCCTCGAGGCTGAGGATGGGAACACGCGACCCACGGTTGGGGAACGACTCGGTGAGGCCGTCGGACTCCAGAATCCGCAGCGCTTCGCGGACCGGGATCCGGCTCGTGCCGAGGCGCGCCGCGAGTTCGTCCTGGCGCAACCAGGTGCCGGGCGTCAGATCGCCGGCGAGGATCTCGTCGCGGAGGATGCCGGCGATGCGCTGACTCCTGACACTGTCCGATCCGCGCGGATCGCGAGCGTGCGAAGGAGTCAAGAGCGGTCACCTCTGAACTTTGACGGGTCACGGTCGAAGGCCTTGCCGTCAGGATAGGACACCAGCTCGAACTGCATTCCCCATGGTGAGAGGAAGTAGACCCACCGCTGTCCCTCTGACGGTCCGGCGCTGACGGTCGGGTCGCCCAGCACGGGTACGTCCCTCGCCCTCAGGAACGACACGGCGTCGTCCAGGTCTTCGACGTACAGCGCGACATGGTGGCCGCCGACGTCACTGTTGTGCGGGACAGACGTCTGCTGCACATCCGCTCGGTACTCGAAGACCTCGAACACGGCCTGCTCGCCGCACCGGTAGAAGCGCAGTTGACGCATGACGGTGCGCGCGTCCACGTTCAGGTGCTCCGCCATCCAGTCGTCTGCCGAGCTGAACGGGCCGAGCGAGTACAGGTACTCACAACCCAGGACGTCCACGAGCCACGCGTGCGCCTGGTCCAGGTCCGGCACCGTGAATCCGATGTGATCTAGGCGCATGAGGCCAGGTAGAGCCATGGTCTTCCTCCTTTGGATCCAAAAGTCCCTACGATGATGGCGGTGATGGCGCCATAAGTCGAGCAGGGCTTGCAATTGGATCCAATCATATGGCAAGGTCGGTGCACTCCGGTCGATTGAAGGGGGCTCCCGATGCCTGTGGAACACACACTCGAAGCGAAGGCCGCGTGGTCGGAATTCGTCGTCACCCAGGACGACTGGAACGCCGCGGCTCCGGACCTCCTGACGGGCATGTTCAGCCAACTGGTGCTGATCCGGACCTTCGAGGAGTACGTCCTGGAGCTCGCCGCGGATGGGCTCATCCACGGCCCCGCGCACTCCAGCATCGGCCAGGAGGGCGGCGCGGTCGGTGCGTGCTTCGCCCTGACGTCGGAGGACACCGTGAACGGGTCGCATCGTGGCCATCACCAGTTCCTCGCCAAGGTGCTCGCCCATCTGCATCCGAAGGGCATCGACCCGACTGAGCCGTTCCCTGAGGATGTGCGGGCCGTGCTCCTGCGCAGCCTGCGCGAAATATGCGGACTGGACCGGGGCTTCAGCCACGGTCGAGGCGGCAGTATGCACCTCCAGTGGCACGAGGCCGGTGCCATCGGGACCAACGCGATCGTCGGTGGCGGAGTACCGCTCGCGGCCGGATCCGCGTGGGCCCACAAGAAGACCGGCACTGACGCGGTGGCCTTCACGTTCTTCGGCGACGGCGCGATCAACATCGGATCCACGCTGGAGAGCCTCAATCTGGCGGCGGCGTGGTCGCTGCCCTTGTGCTTCTTCGTCGAGAACAACCTGTACGCCGTCTCCACCCACGTCTCCGAAGTCACCGCCGAGCCACGGCTGTCCGGCCGCGGTCCGGGCTTCGGCATCCGGAGCTGGAAGGTCGACGGCATGGATCCGCTGGCCGTGTACCTCGTGACGCAGCAGGCCCTCGCACACATGCGTCGCGGCGACGGTCCGACGATGATCGAAGCCGATGTGTACCGCTACTTCCACCAGAACGGTCCCTTTCCCGGCTCGGCGTTCCGGTATCGCACCAAGGAAGAGGAAGCGCAGTGGCGCGCTCGCGACCCGATCGACACCATGGTGGGACACCTGGTGCGACGCAGAATCCTCAGCAAGAAGGCGGTTTCGGAGACGATCAAGCGCGCCAAGGATCTGATGTCCGAACTCGGCGACGTCCTCCTGGAGCCGCGGCCGGGCGGCAAGCCGGGTGAGCGACGCATCGTGCCCTCGGAGTGGCCAGACCCGGCGTTCGTCGACGAAGGCGTCCGGGGCGACCTGTCGGAGCTGGCCGAGATCGAGTTCACCGACGCCGAGGACTTCGCTGACGGTCTGACCGATGTCAAGTTCGTCGGCGTTGTCGCCGGTGTGCTGGGACGCCGCCTGGAGACCGATCCTCGCGTGGTGGTGATGGGGGAGGACGTGCACCGGCTCAACGGCGGCACCAATGGGGCCACCCGTGGCCTGAGTGAGGCGTTCCCCGACCGCGTGATCGGGACCCCGATTTCGGAGAACGCGTTCGCCGGCCTCGGCGGCGGACTGGCTCTGGACGGCCGGTTCCGCCCGATCATCGAGTTCATGTACGCCGACTTCATGTGGGTGGCGGCAGACCAGCTGTTCAACCAGATCGGAAAGGCCCGCCACATGTTTGGAGGTGAGGGCACGGTGCCGTTCGTCCTGCGCAGCAAGGTCGCCACCGGTACCGGCTACGGATCACAGCACTCGATGGACCCGGCCGGCATCCTCGCGACGGCACCGGGATGGCGAATCGTCGCTCCGTCGACGCCGTTCGACTACGTCGGCCTGATGAACACGGCCTTGGCCTGCGATGACCCGGTCGTCGTTCTCGAGCACGTGGATCTGTACAACTCGACCGGTCCCGGACTGCCCGAGAACTATGACCACTACCTTCCGGTCGGCAAGGCCGCCGTACGCCGTGAGGGCGCGGCTCTGACCATCCTCACCTATCTGGCGATGACGCCGGCCGTCCTGGCCGCCGTCGAACAGACGGGAGTGGACGCCGAGGTCATCGACCTGCGCTGGCTGGACCGGGCCAGCCTGGACTGGGACACGATCACCCAATCGGTGATGAAGACCAACAACGTGCTCATCGCCGAGCAGGGCGCACTCGGCACCTCCTACGGCGGCTGGCTCGCGGACGAGATCCAGCGTCGGCTGTTCGACTGGCTCGACGCCCCGATCGAGCGCGTGACGGGTGGCGAGGCGTCGCCGAGCATCAGCAAGGTGCTGGAGCGTGCCGCATTCGCTTCCACGGAGGAAGTCGTCGCCAAGCTCCGCGAGATCTCTCAGGGGCAGAACAATGGCTGAGATTCTGCGCATGCCCGAGGTCGCCGCCAACATCACAGAGGCGATCCTGGAATCCTGGAACGTCGGCGTGAACACCCGTTATGCGGCGGGCGATCCGATCGTCACGGTGGAGACCGAGAAAGCCGCGGTCGACGTGGAAGCCGAGAGCGACGGTGTACTCCTGCGCCTCCTGGTGGATGCGGGCACGACAGTGGCGGTGGGTACACCGATCGCAGTCTGGGGGGCACCGGACGAGTCGGCGTCCGAGGTGGACGCCCTGGTGGCTTCGCTGGGTACCGGAGAAGCGCCGGTGACGGCTTCCAGCGCCTCGGCGTCAGCGCCGGCAGAGCCGGCAGAGCCGGCGACGCCAGCAGGCACGGCCGCTCCGGCGCCCACCGAGGCGGCGCGGGACCAGAGTGAGCGCATCTTCGCCAGCCCGTTGGCGCGACGTCTCGCGCGCGAGCTCGGAGTCGACCTGAACGCTGTGGTCGGGAGTGGCCCGCACGGACGAATCCGGCGGTCCGACGTCGAAGCAGCTGTCGTCAGGTCGGCGGAGCCGGAGGAGATTTTGCCGGTGAACGCCGGGGCAGAGATCCAGAGAGTCGGGACTTCGGCGGTCGATTCGCGATTTGTTGACGTGCCCAACACGCGGATGCGGGGGGCCATCGCTCGCCGGCTGACGGAGAGCAAGCAGAACACGCCGCACTTCTATCTACGCGGCAGCGCACGCGTCGACGCATTGCTTGAATTGCGGCAACAGATCAACGCCGGCCATGGCGTGAAGGTGTCGATCAACGACCTGCTCGTCAAGGCGATCGCGTCCGCGCACGTGGGCATTCCCGCGATGAACGTGCAGTGGAACGACACCTCGATCCGGCACTTCTCGGACGTCGACATCGCCGTGGCCGTCGCCACCGACGGCGGTTTGGTCACCCCGGTGATCCGCGGCGTGGACTCGCTGTCGATGAGCGGCGTTGCCACGGCGACGAAGGACCTGATCGCCCGCGCGAAGGAGCGCCGGCTCCGGCAGGACGAACTGGAGGGCGGCACGATCTCGATCACGAACCTCGGTATGTACGGGACCGAGGAGTTCGCAGCGATCATCAACCCGCCACAGGCCGCGATCCTGGCCGTCGGTGCGGTGCGGCAGGAGGCGGTCGTCGAGGAGGGTGCGGTCACCATTGCGTCCGTTCTGCGTCTGACCCTCGCCGTCGACCACCGGTCGGTGGACGGCGCCACTGCGGCCGAGTGGATGAAGGCGTTCGTGGACGTGCTCGAACACCCGCTCCGGATCCTGCTGTGAGTACCGGCGAACGCGAGGGCAACGCAGGGCCGGCACGGCGCGGGCGCTCGCCGCGGTCTCCGGGCCGCGCGAGAGCCTGGACCGACTGCCGCGCTCGTACATCCAATTCGCCCTGAGTCAGAGCCGCTTGATCGGGGTCGAGCCACCCACAGCGGGCAGCCTGCCACGCAGGCTCGGGCCGACAGCCCTTAGGCGGGGTGAGCGACGTCTTCGGTGGCGGGGGTGTTCGAGCAGCGTACGGCGAGTGCCGAGATGTCGTCGTTGAGCTTGCCGTTGCTGTAGTGGAGGAGATCCCGGTGAAGCCGGGCGAGTAATTCGCGGGGCGGTTCTGGGCCTTGCCGCCGCATCCAGTCCGGCAGCGGGAAGAACTCGCCGGTGCGGTCCCGGGTTTCCGTGACGCCGTCGGTGTAGAGCAGCAGCTGGTCGCCCGGGGCGAAGGCGACGGTTTCGATGCTGTAGTGGTGACCGAGAAGCGTTGCGAGGTTGAGGGGTGGCGAGGGTGTGGAGGGGTCCAGGACACGGATCTCGCCGTGGTGCATGAGCAGCGGCGGGGGGTGCCCGCAGTTGAGGAGCCTGAGGTGGTCGGCGCCGTGTGGGATCTCGGCGAGAAGGGCGGTGGCGAAACGCTCCGGCAGGTCCTGGGCGGGGAACGCGGCGCTGTGGCGGGCGGAGCTGGTCTCCAGGCGATGGATGATGCCTCTCAGGTCGGGCTCGTCGTAGGCGGCCTCCCTGAAGGAGCTGACCACCGCCGAGGCCGCTCCCACCGCGGACAGGCCCTTGCCGCGTACGTCGCCGATGAGCAGCCGGACCCCGTACCGTGTATCGGCCGCCTCGTAGAAGTCGCCGCCGATCCGGGCCTGCGCCTGGGCCGCGAGATAGAGCGACTCGATCTCGACGCCCCCGATGCTGCGTGGCAGGGGGCGCAGCAACACCTTCTGGGCTGTGTCGGCGACGAGCCGGACGTGCAAGAGCGCCTCCTCCCGCTGGATTCGGACGTGGCTCGAGTATGCGGCCGCCGCCGTGACCGCGACGATCGCAGCCGCTGTGTACGCCGTTCCCAGGTCGGCGTAGACGAGGTCGAGGCCGATCATGATCACAAGACAGAACGCCCCCAGCAGGGCAGTGGGGAGCACGGGCCAGATGGAGGCGGCGAGGGCGGGGGCGGCGGGCAGGAGGCGGCTGAAGGCGACCTCTCTCGGTGTGGCGAACGCCAGGCCGGCGATGAAGGCGGTCAGGATCACTGGCGACAGCAGCGCAGATTCCCACGGGCGGCCGTGGTCAGGAGGACGGCGTCGCAGCCGTTGGGGCGTGATCACAAAGTGCAGCATATCCGGGCAATGTGGTATCGACCTCCGACGTCGGAGGCGGGCCGTTCTGTTTGCGGCCCGTCGCTGTGCAGGGCGCGTGTCTCCGGGCCGACCGGCGCGCCCCCTCACTGGTCCCGCGCACCTACACGGGCAGGGGCTGCTCGGCCCAGATGGTCTTGCCTGCGCCGGTATGCCGCATTCCCCAGCGCTCGGTGAGCTGGGCGACCAGCATGAGGCCGCGTCCGCCCTCGTCGAAGATGCGGGCGCGGCGCAGGTGCGGTGCGGTGCTGCTGGCGTCGGAGACCTCGCAGATCAGTGTCCTTTCCTTGATCAGCCGCAGCTGAACGGGCGCGGCCGCGTAGCGGATCGCGTTGGTCACCAGCTCGCTGACCACGAGTTCGGTGACGTAGGCCAGGTCGTCCAGCCCCCAGACGTGGAGTTGGGCGGTCGCCTTGGCGCGGGCCTCGGCCACAAAGGCCGGATCGGTGGGAAGATCCCAGACGGCGACGTGCCCGCAGTCCAGGGCACGGGTACGCGCGATGAGCAGCGCGACATCATCCGCGGGCCGCCCCGCGAGCAGAGCATCGAGCACGCGGTCACAGGTGGTCTCCAACGACGGAGCCGCGTCGGCGAGGGCCGTGCGCAGAGCGTGCAGGCCGGCGCCCACATCGCGATGGCGTGCCTCGAGAAGGCCGTCGGTATAGAGGGTCAGGAGGCTGCCTTCGGGCAGTTCGCGTTCAACGGACTCGAAGGGCAGCCCGCCCAGCCCGAGCGGCGGGCCTGTGGGCAGTTCGAGGAACTCCACCCTGCCGTCAGGGGTCACCAGAGCGGGCCAGAGGTGGCCGGCGCTGGCGAGCGAGCACTTGCGGGAGATGGGGTCGTAGACCGCGTACAGGCAGGTGGCTCCGAGTTCGCTGAAGGATGCCTCAGCTTCGGACTCGGGCCCGGACCTGAGCCGGACGACCAGGTCGTCCAGATGCGCGAGCAGCTCGTCCGGGGCCAGATCGACGTCGGCGAGGGCGCGTACGGCGGTGCGAAGGCGCCCCATGGCGGCAGAGGCGTGGATCCCGTGACCGACCACATCGCCGACAACAAGGGCGACGCGGGCGCCGGAGAGCGGGATCACGTCGAACCAGTCACCGCCGACACCGGCCTTCGAGTCTGCGGGCAAGTAGCGGCTGGCTACGTCGACAGCGGCCTGTTCGGGCATCCCCTGCGGCAGAAGGCTGTGCTGGAGGGCCAGAGTCGCGGTGTGTTCGCGCGTGTAGCGGCGGGCGTTGTCGAGGCAGACTGCGGCGCGCGCCGCAAGTTCCTCGGCGATCTGCAGGTCGTCCTGCGTGTACGGCACGGCGGACGGACCCAGACGGGCGAAGACCACGACGCCGAGGTTGGTGCCGCGGCCGCGCAGCGGCACCACCATCAGCGAGCGCGGGCCGTGCCGACTCGCCCAGGTGGTCCGGTCCGGGTCGTGAGCCAGCCACCAGGTGATCTCGGGCTCGCCGACCTGGTGCACGGCGCCGCGACCGGTGGCCAGGCAGCGGACCACCGGCGAAAAATCCGGGAAGCGGGACAACTCGCCGACCGTGACGACAGCCATTGTCTCGGGGCGGACGGCCGCGCGCCGCAGCGGCAAGGCTTCGTCGATGGGAACAGGCGGAGGCTCGTCGCCGTGCAGTACGGCGTCGAGAAGATCGACCGAGACGAAGTCCGCGAGGGCGGGCACGGCCACGTCGGCCAGTTCCTGGGCGGTGCGGGTCACGTCCAGGCTGCTGCCGATGCGTCTGCTGGCCTCATCGAGCAGCGCCAGACGTTCGCGGGCCGTGTACTGCTCGGAGAAGTCGAGGGCGGCCAACTGCACGCCGCGCACCAGCCCGAGGGAGTCCTTGAGCGGGGTGAAGTGGATGAGCCAGGCGTGTGCCTGGGGCTCTCCTGGCACCTTGACGTAGTTCTCGATGTGCTCGGGCTCACCGGTACGCAGTACGCGATCGACGGCCCGTTCGGGCGCCAGGAAGGCAGGATCGGGCATGTGCTCGGTGATCCGGAGCCCGCGAAGATCCCGCTCCGGGGCGGCGAGCTGCTTGCTCATGGGCTCGTTGACCCGCAGGAACCTTCCCTCGGAGTCGCAGATCGCCAGGGCGAACGGCGACTGGTCGAACGACCAGCAGAGCAGCGGGTCCGTGTCGCGGTCCACTCCCTCCCGCACCCGGACGCCCTCCAGCAGCCAACCGGTTCGCCCGTCACCCGTGGGCAGCGGACGCGCCCGCAACCGGCACCCGACCGCGCTGCCGTCCAGGTGACGGAGGACCACCCGCCCGGTCCAGTCCTCCTGCCGGTCGCATCGCTCACGAACACCAGGGGGGAGGGGTGAGGCAAGCAGCGCCGCCGCGAGCCGGCCGACGGCCTGACCGGCGGAGTACCCGAGCAACTGTTCCGCACCGGTGCTCCAGCCGGTCAGCGTCCCGTCGGGAGCCGCCACGGCCAGAGCCGCGGCGGAGGTTGGAGAGTCACCAGGCGTGCTCGCCGGTGTGTCCATGGCCGATCATCTCGCCTTCTAGTCCACTGCTGATTCAAGGATCTCTCGGTACCGCCGTCAGATCGCGTCAAAGGGGATCGCACATGCCGGACGCAGAGAACCGGACTCCGGGGAACCACGAGGCACTCTACGGTGACGCTCCGTAGCTATTGCCGGTCAGGCGATCGGCTGCCCGTACCGTGCTGATCGGCCCGAGAGTCGATTCGGCGGTGCCGCGCCCACTCCGCGGCTTCGGGCGGTGCGGCGGCCTGAGTGTCCTCCGCCGGGCGTGTCGGGCTTTCCACCCGCGCGGGAGCCCCGGCGGAGACTGCTGCGGGCCCCGCCCCGCAGGTCGGCGCCTGACGTTGGACCACGGCTGCGGATGGGACGCCTCCTTCCGTCGAAGACAGGTTCCGCTGTCGCATCCCGGACCGGATGCGCCGCCCCGCCGAACGACGAACGGGCCGTCGCGGCAAGGACGGTGTCCCTTGCCGCGACGGCCCGTTCCGATCAGGTGCGTCAGGCGGTGGACACCGCGAAGACGTGGATCACGCCGCCGTCCGTGGTGGACGGCAGGGTCACGCTCGCCAGCTGCTTGCCCGCCTGGAGAGTCCGGCGCTGTCGCTCGGCTACGACCGGACCCAGCTGGAGCTGGCCGTCGCGCAGTCGCATCCACAGGAGCCTTCCAAGGCGGCGCTGTTGTGGGCGGCAGAGGTCCAGCTCGGGCACCTCTCCCGTGCGGACCTTCGGACGCGGTGCGACGACCTGCTGGGCAACCCCCTGGTGGTGCCCGCCCATCCGCTTTACCTCAGCGGATTCCTCCATGGCCTGGAGCCGGTGCCGCAGCTGGCCGACTTCGTTGTGGAGGCAGTGTCGAGCGCGATCGCACGGCTGCCGGATCCGGTGCTGCTGCCGTGGTTGCCGACCTTGATCAGCACCTTGCGGTCCGGCGGCGCCGAGTTGGCCCCGGTGCTGATCCGCGAGGCCGGGCGGATGTTCCCCGGTCGGCTCGCGGCGCTGGACGCCTGGGTGCCGCCGTGGCAGGACCGGCCGGACACAGGAGCCGTGCCGCCGGCTCGCGGCGCCGGCGGCAGCGGTGGTGTGCTGCTCGCCGCCCACCCCGCGACATGTGACGCGGTGGCGGGTCTGCTGGGCTGCGACGGGACTTGGGCGACCACGGGCCCTGCCTCGTCGGGCGCGGAACTTGCCGGTCGACACCCCGATACGGCGATGGCGCTGGAGGTGCTGCTGACCGGCCCATGACTTCGACGGGGCGGAAGCCCGCGGAGCGGATCCGTCGTCGGGGCGACCGAAGCCACGGGCGCCCCGACGGGGCCCGGCCGGCGGGCAAGGCCTTCACCGCACCCGGCGAGAGGGCCGCACCGGACCATGGCCCGGCGACGTCACGTCAGCCGGGGCGTGGCAGTAGCAGATGAGCGCGGCGGAAGCCGTTCAGCCGGGCCATGGTTGACACGGAGCGTGAGCACCCCAGCCCGGCAGAGGTCCGCCGAGTGCGTCGATGCGGCTTGCGTCGGCGACGAGGCCGACGAGGATCACGCCAGGGGCAAACTTTGCCAAATCCCCGTAAAACGGAACGCCTTGCCCCGTGCGGCGGCTCCTTTCCTGTCCTGGTGTGGCCGTGGAGGCCGATCGCGGCATCCCGCTCGGGTGGCACCGCCTGAATGATCAAAAGAGCGGGGGGTTAGCATATGAGCACCGCCTAGCTCGAAAGATAAACCTGTGACTGTCAATGAGGACTCGTTCACCAGCTGGAAGAACCGCGAGAGGATCGCGGAGTCGATGATCCCGATCATCGGAAAGCTGCACCGGGAGCGGGACGTCACGATCCTGCTTCACAGCCGCTCCTTGGTGAACAAGTCAGTGGTCAGCATCCTCAAGACCCACCGATTCGCCCGGCAGATCGCCGGTGAGGAACTCTCGGTCACCGAGACGCTGCCGTTCCTGCAGGCTCTCGCCACGCTCGATCTCGGCCCTTCCCAGATCGACATCGGCATGCTCGCCGCGACGTACAAGACCGTCGACCGCGGTCTCTCGGTGGAGGAGTTCACCGCCGGAGCCGTCGCCGGCGCCACGGGTGCCAACAAGATGGAACGCAGCGAGCCGCGCGACGTCGTCCTCTACGGCTTCGGCCGCATCGGTCGCCTCGTCGCCCGCCTGCTCATCGAGAAGGCCGGCTCCGGCAACGGCCTGCGGCTGCGCGCCATCGTCGTCCGTCAGGGCGGCGACCAGGACATCGTCAAGCGCGCCTCCCTGCTGCGCCGCGACTCCATCCACGGCCAGTTCCAGGGCACGATCACCGTCGACGAGGCGAACAGCACGATCCTCGCCAACGGCAACGAGATCAAGGTGATCTACGCCAACGACCCGTCGGAGGTCGACTACACGGCGTATGGCATCAAGGACGCAATCCTCATCGACAACACCGGCAAGTGGCGCGACCGCGAGGGCCTGTCGAAGCACCTGCGCCCCGGCATCGACAAGGTCGTCCTGACCGCGCCGGGCAAGGGTGACGTGCCCAACATCGTCCACGGCGTCAACCACGACAGGATCAAGCCGGACGAGCAGATCCTGTCCTGCGCCTCCTGCACCACCAACGCGATCGTCCCGCCGCTGAAGGCCATGGCGGACGAGTACGGCGTCCTGCGCGGCCACGTGGAGACCGTCCACTCGTTCACCAACGACCAGAACCTGCTGGACAACTACCACAGCGCCGACCGCCGCGGGCGCTCGGCGCCGCTCAACATGGTCATCACAGAGACCGGCGCCGCCTCCGCCGTAGCCAAGGCCCTGCCCGACCTCAAGGCGCCGATCACCGGCAGCTCGATCCGCGTTCCGGTGCCGGACGTCTCGATCGCGATCCTCAGCCTGCGGCTCGGGCGCGAGACCACCCGCGAGGAGGTCCTCAACTACCTCCGCAACGTCTCGCTGACCTCGCCGCTCAAGCGCCAGATCGACTTCACCACCGCCCCCGACGCGGTCTCGAGCGACTTCATCGGCTCGCGCCACGCCTCGATCGTCGACGCCGGCGCCACCAAGGTCGACGGCGACAACGCGATCTTGTACCTGTGGTACGACAACGAGTTCGGCTACTCCTGCCAGGTCATCCGCGTCGTCCAGTACGTCTCCGGGGTGGAGTACCCGACCTACCCGGCTCCGGCGGTCTGATCTCGGCGGACTGCCCGATCCGGTGTCCCGGCAGGCGGGGCGGCGGTGGGGCGGCAATCGGTCCCGATCGGAAGATCCGGTTGCCCTCCCACCGCCCGCCGCCACCGAAAACGGAAGGGTTCGCACGCCCGGTTACTCCTGCCACGGCGTTGAGTACGGGTCCGCGGAGTGATGCAGCCGGCTGGCTGTCGAACACACGCTGCCTGGACGCCGCCGTCGCCCGCCTTCGCGCCGAGGGCATCCATGACGGAGAGTGACAGTCGCAGCCCGATTCATTTCGGATTCGCAGGGGCGTGGGTGGGTGCTCAACCCAGGAATGCCGCAGTGGTCGCCACGAACCGGTCGGCGTCGTCGAGCCAAGGGTAGTGGCCCGCCCCCGGCTGCACCACGAGCGTGGCGTCGGGGAACAGTCCCGCGAACTCGGCCGCGGATTGAGGGGGGCTGTTCAGGTCGCACTCTCCGGCGAGGAGCAGGACGGGGGTCTCGCAGGCGGCGAGCGCCGCACGAGTGGTCTCCGGGTCGAAGGCACCCTCGGCCGCGAAGAGAGCGACCGCTTCCTCATTGCCCGGCCGGCCGGCTGCATGGTGCTTCTGCGCCACGGCGTCCCAGCGGCCGTAGAAGAAGGGAGCGATGGCCTCCCGGTCGCTGCCCGTGCTCGCGGTCATCGCCTCCAGGGCGGCGTACGCCGCCGGGAACCACGGCTCGTTTCTCCGAAGCTGCGCGAGCTCGCGTCGCGTCTCCCCAGTGATCGCTATACCGACAGCTCTCGTACTGGGGCCGATCAGGGCGAGCCTGCTGACGTTCTTCGGGTACCGGGCCACGTATTGCGTCGCAAGATTCGTGCCGGCGGAGTGGCCGAGCAGGTCCATCCGGAGAAGCCCGAGATGTTCGCGCAGCGCCTCGATGTCGTCGACCAGGCGATCGCAGCGGTAGGAAGAGGTGTCTTCGGGAATCGCCGACCGGCCGGTGCCGCGCAGGTCCAGGACGATCAGCCGGCGGTGCGTGGACAGGCCGCCGAGGTCGCCGAGGTAGAGAGAATCCGTGGGGCCTCCCGGGAGGCAGACGACCGGGTCGCCGTCCCCGATCGTGCGGTAGGTGAGCCGGGTTCCGTCAGGTGCGAAGAAGGTAGGCATGGCAGGGACCCTGTCACTGATAACCAGGTTATACAACCTGGTTATGGTGGCGGGTGTATAACCGGGCTATGGCAGGCGAAGAAAACACGCATCAGAACCCCGAGACGCTGACCGAGGAGCAGGCAGGGCGGATGCTCGCGGACATGAATGACGTCATCCGTGCGGGCGAGGAGATGCGGAAGCTGCGCACCGAAATGATCAAGCTGTTCGCCGGCTTCGGCTGGACCCAGGACAGGATTGCCCAGCTCACCGGTATGAGTCAGCCCGCCGTGTCCAAGCAGGTGACGAAGTGCAGGAGTTGCGCCCCGCTGCCCCCGACGAGGCTTTCCCTCGACCAGCACGACGCGCCCTGGCTCGAAGGACGCCTGTGGGGCCTGGCCGAGGAAATCTCCGAGACCTTCTACGACTCCGCCCGCTGTACGCGCTACGTCGACGCCATCGCCCGGGGGAAGAAGCGCTTCACGCCCCAGAACGTCGACGAGCTGCGGCGTCTCGTCGAAGAAGACCTGATGCTGCATCAGGAAGAGATCCCCGGCAGCTACCGGGATGCCTACGACAAGATCAGCCGTGGTCTCGACGTCCCCGCGAAGGTCACCACCACCGCATCAGCCTCTGTGCGTCGCGCCCTCGCTCACCGGATCCAGCGCGACCGGCTCAGAGGCGATGCCTGAGCCGTTGATCGTGGGCGCAGAGCTCGCCGGACGGCAGGTCAGCAGACCGGACCCGGCGTCGCCGGCCTGTACCGGGCGCTCGCCGCGCACGAGAAGCGCCGGGTGTACGCCGACGCCCAGGCCCGCACGGAGTTCGCCGCTCTGCACGCCGAGGTCCCGCGCCCCCGTCCGGACGCCGGGATCCTCAGCTCACGGCCGTGACCGGTCGGAAGAAACCGCAGGTTACGGACCCAAGTTGCTGTGCAACCAGTGGAGTCATTGCCTTGCTGAGCTGCGTTTTCACATCGGCGATCCAGGCTGATTCAAGCGGCTCGGTCCTCACCGTAGTCCCCAGTGCTCGGCAGGTACTGCCCCGGGCCCTCCGCTTCCAGCAATGCATCAGAAGTGGCGCCGGACCGGACTCCCGCTGTCAGTCGGGGGTGAGTACTGCGGCTCCGTTCACCCGGTCCGCGGCCAGGTCGGTCAGTGCTTGATCAGCCCGGTTCAGGGGATACCGGCTTACGGTGACCTGGATGCCGATGCGCTCGGCGAGCTCAAGGAACTCGCGGCCGTCCTGGCGGGTGTTGGAGGTGACGCTGCGAAGGTTCCGCTCCTGGAAGAGATGCCGCTGGTAGTTGAGCGAGGGAATGTCGGAGAGATGGATTCCGGCGACCGCGAGGGTGCCCGACCGGTCCAGCGCCTCGAGAGCCACGGGGACCAGGTCACCCACCGGAGCGAACAGGATCGCCGAGTCCAGTGGCTCAGGCGGACTCTCGTAGGCACCGCCGACCGATGAAGCACCCAGGGACGTGGCGAGTTCACGCGCCTGCGCGGAACGCGTCATCACATGGACGGTTGCGCCCTCGGCCAGAGCCACCTGGGCGGCCAGATGGGCCGACGCGCCGAAACCGTAGATTCCGAGCCGGCCGCCGGTCGGCAACGCGCTCCGCCTCAGCGACCGGTAGCCGATGATTCCGGCGCACAGGAGAGGAGCGAGCAGAGCCGCCTCCTGTGCCCCGGGGAGACGATAGGCGAACGCCTCGGGAACGAGGACCAGGTCGGCGAATCCGCCGTCCTTGTCCCATCCCGTGTACGTGGACCGGGGGCAGAGATTCTCCCGTCCCGCCCTGCAGTAACGGCAGGACCCACAAGTACGGTGCAACCAGGCACCGCCGACCCGGTCACCTGTGCGGAACACACTCACCGTCTCGCCGACCGCTGCCACCCGGCCGACGATCTCGTGCCCGGGAATGGTCGACGGACGGTGGGGGGTGAGATCACCCTCGGCGAGATGCAGGTCCGTGCGGCAGACACCGCAGGCTTCCACCTGCAGCAGAAGTTCATCGGGGCCGGGCGCAGTTACTTGGCGATGTGTTCGTACCAGGGGACCGGTACGGATGGGCCCAGGTGTCTCGACGGCCCAGCCGCTGAGCATCTGTGTGGCGTGCTGCGAGCGCCCCATGCTCCCAGCCTGCGACTGCTGGGCTGGTCCGGCAAACCGGCCGTCGTCCCGCTCGTGCGAAGAGCTTGCTCGCACGAAGGGGGAGTGCTGAACGGCAGCGTGCGGCCGGGGCGTGCGAGCGGCCGGCAAGCGCGAGGCTGACGGAGCCCAGGCGCCTCGCGGCGCTTGTCCGGGAACGGTTCTACGGTTCGATCGTCAGCACCTGTTCCCAGGGGCGGCGTGGTGTGCGCGGCCCAGCCGGGCCGTATCCCATGCGGATGATCATCTGCGCGTGTCCCGTGCCGAGGACGGGGTCGCGCAGGATCCACCGCAGGTCCGGCCACTCCAGGGGCTGCGTCGCGAACGAGGTGGACACGTGGTGGAGTGTGGCGGTGAGCAGGACACGTTCCAGAGCCTGGCCGGCGCGCAGCCAGTCCACGGGGCGGTCGCCCGCGGTGCTCACAAGGGCCAGCTGCGGCCGGTTCTCGAACAGGACGCGGGCTCGGCCCGCCAGGACGGCGGTGCCCGCGAAGTCGCGGGTCGTCGCCCGTCCGGATGCGTCGCAGGGGCCGAAGGCGTAGTCCGGGACCCCGTCGACGGGAGCCTCCGCCTGCGTGTCACGGGTCCAGTGGTGCTGCTCCGCTTCCCGCGCCGGGTCCCTTCGGTCGTATCCCTCGGCGTCCCGGATCAGTTCCAGGACGGTCTCCAGGTGCGTCGGGGTCAGGAACGAGAGGTCCGCTCCTTCGGCGTGGGCCGCGTCGGCGAACAGCGAGCGGATGTCCTCGGGTACTGCCTGGGCGTCGAATGGGTACCGGCTGGTGTGCCGGTCCCGGATGGCGCGGTGGAGACCGATGAGTGCAGCATCCTGGGGCTTCTGGGGGGAGTCGCTCAGATGGATGCTCGCCAGCAGTGCCTGGTCCGATGGGTCGGGCAGCAGTGTGGTCTCCATGGCGAGGCCCTGGTGCGCTGCGGAGACTCGCAGGTTCAGGAGGGCCGCGCCGCATCCCACGTGCAGTGCGCGGGTGGAGGGGTCGGCCTCCGGCATCGCACGGTCGAAATCCGCGCGAAGACTGAGAGTGCGGCTGGAGCGTTTGTAGTCGAACTGCCAAGGCTGGGCATTGTGCATGGACGGTGCTGCGGTGGCATCGCAGACGAGGTCGGCCAGCGTCGTGTCGTCGAGTGTCTGCGCGAGCATCGGGGGCCTCCCGGGGGAACAGATATCGGCTGAGCACCTTCAGGATGGAGTGGGCGTTCTCCCCGGGGGTATGGGCCGTTCGTCCCTGGGCCGGGCCGGACGGGCCTCTCGGCGGGGCCGTTGCGGACGGGCCGCCGGCGAGGGAATTCACCGGGCTGCGCGAGTCCGTCGAGCAGATCGCCGTGCTGGAGGATCCCGAACCGGATCGCCCGGGACCTGCACGACCCCGTCGTGCAACGGCTGTTCGCCACCGGTATGACCGTGCAGAGCGCGCTGTGGCTCGCAGGCCGTCGGCAGGCAGGCGAACGGCTGCTGCGTGCCGTGGATGGTTTGGGCCTGGGCCGTACGGACCTGTGCCGGGACGAGGCACCATGGGCACGGAACTCCCGCCGGCAGGATTGCCGCGGACGCGCCTGGGCACATACCCGGTGAGCGCCAGGAGGTGGTGGCAGTGAGCCGCATCAGAATCGTCCGCCGCCCACCGCCTGTCTCGGGGCCTCCGCCCCTCGACCTGCGAACCCCGTCCGGGCGGCCTCTGCCCTACTGAGATCCACGACGCGCCCGTGTCCTGGAACCGTGATGCCATGAATGAAGACCCTGACGAAGGGACCGCCCCATTCATGGCAGCCGTACCGTCTCTGGCACCGTGCCTGCGCTCTGTGCGGGCCGTGGTCTTCGACACCGACGGAGTGATCACCGACTCTGCCCGGAGTCACGCCGCGGCATGGAAGAAGGCATTCGACGCCTGCCTGTCGGAGCGGGAGGGACACCGGCCCTTCGATCCGGTCGTCGACTATCTCCGCCACGTCGACGGCCGTTCACGGCGGGACGGTGCGGCGGCCTTCCTTGCGTCGAGAGGGCTGGACCTTCCCGAAGGCAGCCCGGACGACCCACCGGGCACCGCGACGGTATGGGCGATCGCCGCACGCAAGGACGAGCTGTTCACGGAGACGTTGCGCACGCACCGGATCGATGTCTGGCCCGGCACGGCTCGTCTCCTTCAGGCGCTGCGGAGCGAACGGATGCCCTGCGCCGCCGTGTCCGCCTCCCGCCACGCGACGGAACTGCTGTCGCGGGCCGGCCTCATCGGGCAGTTCGGGGCCGTGGTCGACGGAAATGAGGCACGGCGACTGGGGCTCGCGGGGAAACCGGATCCCGCGCTCTTCGTGGAAGCGGCGCGACGCCTCCACGTCCCGGTTCCGGACACCGCCGTGGTGGAGGACTCCTTGGCCGGGGTCGAGGCCGGCCGCCTCGGCGGATTCGGACTTGTGATCGGTGTGGACCGGACAGGAGGTCCCGGCGGCGCCGCGGACCTGCGACGCCGTGGCGCCGACGTCGTGGTGTCCGATCCCGGTGAACTGCTGAGCGCCGTGGACGACTGATGCCGGGCGCCTGGGAATGGTCGTACGAGGGCTACGAGCCGGAGGAGGAGCGGCTGCGCGAGGCGCTGTGCACAGTCGGCAACGGGTACTTCGCCACCCGTGGAGCCGCATCCGAGACCACCACGAGCGGGTGTCACTACCCGGGCACCTACATGGCGGGCTGTTACGACCGGCTGACCTCATCGGTGCAGGGCCGGAAGGTGGAGAACGCCGACCTGGTCAACCTGCCGAACTGGCTGCCGCTGCGTTACCGCATCCGCCCCGTCGGCACAGACCCCGGACCGTGGCTCTCACCGGACCACGAGCATCTCAAGGAACACCGGCAGTCTCTCGATCTGCGCCGCGGCACGCTGACCCGCCGGTCCGTCTACGAGGACGAGGCAGGCCGTCGCCTGGATGTCGAGCAGTGCCGGCTGGTGCATATGGGAACCCCGCATCTCGCCGCCCTGCACACGGCTTTCACCGCGGATGGCTGGACGGGCTCGATCGAGGTGGAGGCGGCGATCGACGGCGACATCCGGAACGCCGGTGTCTCGCGGTACCGGGATCTGTCGAACCGCCATCTGACCGGCTGGTCGACCGGAACCGAACAGGACGACGTGGTCTGGCTGAGATGCCGCACCGTCGAGTCGGACATCGGCTTCGCGCTGGCCTCCCGCATCGTGGCCACGTCCGGCGGTCCCGGGCGGCAGCCGGATGGGTCCGGTCGGCATCCCCGTCCCTGGCAGACGCCACGGCAGATCTTCCAGACACTGGTGCTGCCGCTGGATCCGGGATGCGACGCCGTGGTGGACAAGACAGTGGCGCTGTATACGTCGCGTGACCCGGCAACCGGCAGCCCGCTGCGGGCCGCTGTGTCCGGTGTGCGGACGGCCCCGGAGTTCGCGGAGCTGCTGGCCTCGCACCATCGGGCGTGGGCCGGCCTGTGGCAGCGGGCCCGGATCGAGGTTCCGGGTGAAGCGGGCAGGATTCTGCGTCTGCACCTCTTCCATGTGCTGCAGACGCTGTCTCCGCACACCGCCGAGCTCGATGTCGGTGTACCGGCGAGAGGACTGCACGGTGAGGCGTACCGGGGCCACGTCTTCTGGGACGAGCTGTTTGTGCTGAGGTTCCTGAGTCTGCATTTCCCGGAGGTGTCCCGGGGACTTCTGGACTACCGCTACCGGAGGCTGCCCGCGGCCTGCCGCGCGGCGCAACAGGTGGGGCGGGCCGGGGCCATGTTCCCCTGGCAGAGCGCCGACGACGGCCGGGAGGAGACCCAGGAACTCCATCTCAACCCGCGTTCGGGGCGGTGGCTGCCCGACCATTCGCGACTGCAGCACCACGTTGGTTCGGCTGTTGCCTACAACGTGTGGCAGTACTGCCAGGCCACCGGGGACACGGAGTATCTGCATTCCAAGGGCGCGGAGATGTTGCTGCAGATCGCCCGGTTCTGGGCGGCCGGCGCCGAATGGGACGCATCTCTGGCCCGGTACCGCATCCGCGGTGTGGTCGGCCCCGATGAGTACCACGACGCCTATCCGGGAGCAGGGACTGCAGGCATCGATGACAACGCGTACACGAACGTGACGGCGGCCTGGGTGCTGGCACGGACCACGGAGCTGTACCGCGACCTGCCCGAGCCACGGCGCAAGGCCCTGCTGGAGTGCATGCGGCTCGACCCGGCGGAGCTGGAGCGGTGGGAGGACATTTCCCGTCGGCTGCATGTGCCGTATCACCGTGGCGTCATCAGCCAGTTCGCCGGTTACGGAGAACTCGACGAGTTCGACTGGGCCGCATACCGCAAACGCTACGGCGACATCCGGCGGCTCGACCGCATCCTTGAGGCGGAGGGCGACACGGTCAACCGCTACCAGGCATCCAAGCAGGCCGATGTGCTGATGCTCGGCTACCTCTTCTCACCCGGCGAACTCGGCGGTCTGTTCCAGCGCCTCGGGCATGTGCTGGACGACGAAACCTGGCGTGCCACTGTCGACTACTACCTCGCGCGTACGAGCCACGGTTCCACTCTGAGCTCCCTGGTTCACGCCTGGGTGCTGGCGCGGGTGCGGCGCGAGGAGGCGTGGACTCACTGCGAAGAGGCGTTGACCGGTGATGTGGTCGACATCCAGGGCGGCACCACCGCCGAAGGCATCCATCTGGGGGCGATGGCCGGCACCCTCGATTTTGTGCAGTGTGGGATGACCGGACTGGAGACCCGTGACGACGCACTGTGGCTCTCCCCGGCCCCGCTGCCCCAGCTTTCGAAATTCGGGATACGCATCGGATTCCGCGGATACGGGGACGTGGACCTGGGCATACGGGCACAGCGGCTCCGGATCGCGGTACCGCACTCGCACCGCCCAGCCGTGCGGCTGGTCCTGGGTGGCCACACCCACATGATCGCCCCGGGCACCGTGCGATGGCTCGATCTGCCGTCGGGCCGATGCCCCGACCCCCGGCACTGCCGGATTCAGGGCTCGGCAATGCACGGCGCGGGAGACGGCACCCAGGGCGGTGGCCTGGGACCATTGACCCCCATGGGGTCCTGAGCGGCCCTCTCGCAGTGCGGGGTAGCGGTGCCAGGGTGAGAGTTGCACCGGAGGCCCTCGGTGAGGAGGAACCATGGATTCCAGCGACAAGGGCGGTCCGGTCCTCGGACCTCTCGTGGCAGGGGTGGACGGCTCCGAGCACGCGAAGCGGGCAGTGCTATGGGCATCCGACGAAGCTGTGCGGCGTCATCATCCACTGCACCTCGTGTACGCGGCCGACACGGACACCCGGCTGCTGTACGCGCCCATGGAGGCCATCGAGCAGATTCGGCACGCGGGTGGAGAGCTTCTCCGGGAGACCGCCTCCATGGTCTCCGAGCGGTATCCGGGTCTGACCGTGACTAAGGAGCTCAGCCGCCGTGAGCCGATTGCGAGCCTGCATGCCGCGGCGGGAAACAACGGCACGATCGTGGTGGGCAACCGGGGGCTCGGGGGTTTCAACTCGCTGATGCTCGGCTCGGTCGGTCTGAAGGTTGCTGCGGGTGCCAGCACACCGGTGGTCGTCGTGCGTGGCAGCGAAGGCGCTCCGGCGGCAGACGTCGTGGTGGCCGCCATCCACGACGAGCACGACCTGGACTGTGCACGCCACGCGGCGAACGAGGCGGTGCTGCGCAAGGCATCGGTGCGGCTGTTGCACGTATGGAACGTGCTGGAGTCGGTCGGCAATGTCGTGACGATGCTCGACGCCGTCGACGAGGTGGCCCGCGATCACGTTCGCACGTTGTCGGCCGTGGCGGACCGTATCCGTGCCGACTTCCCGGGGCTCACCGTGCAGGCGGATGCGGAGAAGAGCATGTCCGCCGCCGGTGTCCTGGTGGAGGCGACTCGACACGCGGACCTGCTGGTCATGGGTGGGCGGCGCTCGCCCGGGTATTTCGGCCCGACGCTCAGCCGAGTCACCCACACCCTGCTGCACCATGCGTACTGCCCGGTGGAACTGATCCCGCGGCATGGCAAGCGGACGCCGGGTGGTGAGCCGCAATGAACAGTGCGGAAGGCAGGGGGATCGTCGGAGGCGTCGCTCCGGTCCGCGACCGGCATCGGCCCGTCTCCATGCATGCCGACCGCGTATCGGCGCCTCGGCGCACGACGACACTCCGACGCCGGCACAGGCCAGGCGCGAGGCGTCGGCTAGCCCGAGGTGATGGGGGTCGTCTCAGAAGAGTTGGATGAAGCAGCCGAACGAAATGGTCACCACACCCGCAGCTACCGACAGCCTCTTCAGTGCCTTCGACATCTTCATGGGCATCCCTTGCTGGATGGTCGGAGCGTCTCGCACGTCACAGACACATGCGCACGAGCCACTCGTCGTAGTTGTACGCATCCCTCGCCGGATCCGGGACCGTCGCTGCGTGCCCTTCCACCGTGTCCTCCAGGCGGATGCGCTCCGGCAGTCTGCCGAACCGGGCGTGACGTGCCTCTTCGGCGGAGCTCGGAGCCTTCTCTGTTCGCGACATGGGTCGTCTCCTTCGGACGGTTGCGCTGGAGCGCCCGTCCTTCACGATGCAGGTGCGACACATCGTCGATGCATCACTAGTTCGACTGGTGACGATATTTGCAGGAGGTGCGTCACCTGTCAAGATGGTGACATGGGCACGCCTGCCCCTGCGGCGCGTCGGACGCAGTCGCTACGCGTCCATGACGGAGAGCGGCACCTGATCCGCCATCGAGACGTCCGCAATGACGCGAGGCGATCAGGTGGGCGTGGCGTCATCGCCCGGGTGTCCTCGTCCTGACTTCCTGGAGCAGCCAGCCGTTGCCGTCCGGGTCGCTGAAGGCGGCGAATGAGCCGTAGCTGCCACGTTCCGGATCCGGGCCGCTCACGCGTCCCTGCTCCCCGGCGTGATGGAACACCCCGCCCGCGTCGTGGAAGACCTCGGGTGCGAAACGCCTCGAACGGTGCAGAGCGGGAATGTCCGTTGACGGACCGTGCGGACGGCTGGGGTCCGACTCAGCGTTCCAGGACCAGTGCCAGACCTTGGCCGACACCGATGCACAGTGCAGCCATGCCTGTACCCGAGCCCGCTTCGGCGAGTTGGTGGGCGACTGCTCCCGTGATCCGAGCCCCGGAGGCACCGAGGGGATGTCCGATGGCGACAGCGCCGCCCCTCGGGTTGAGGATATTGCGGTCGAGTTCGGGCAGGGCAGCGAGGCAGCCGAGCGCCTGGGCGGCGTACGCCTCGTTGAGCTCGACGGTGTGCAGATCGTCGAAATCGTGCCCCGCCTTCGCCAGGGCCTTGCGCATCGCTTCGACCGGGCCGAGACCGAAGTATTGCGGCTCGATGCCGGTCACGGCGCTGGCCCGGATCCTGGCAAGCGGCTCGCGGCCGATCGCGGCGAGCCCGGCCTCGTCGGCCAGCAGCAGAGCCGATGCGCCGTCGTTGAGGGGAGAGGCATTGCCGGCCGTGACCGTACCGCCTTCACGGAAGACGGGCTTGAGGCGGGCCAGTGCATCGAGAGAGGTGTTGTCGCGAATGCCTTCGTCACGGTGCAGATCCACACCTGCGACGGGCGCCACCTCGGCGTCGTACGCGCCGTTCTTCCACGCCAGGGCAGCCTTTCGGTGACTGGCGAGTGCGAAGGCGTCCTGGGCCTCGCGAGTGATGCCGTACTTGTCGGCGATCAGCTCGGCCGACTCGCCGAGCGGGATGGTCCATTCGTTCGGCATCCGAGGATTGACCATCCTCCAGCCAAGTGTGCTGGAGTACAGCTGCTGGTTGCCGACGGGAAAGGCCCTGTCCTGTTTGGGCAAGACCCACGGGGCTCGGCTCATGGATTCCACTCCGCCGGCTATGGCGACGGAGGCGTCGCCGAGCGCCACGGACCGGGCGGCCATGATGACGGCTTCCATCCCTGAGCCGCACAGCCGGTTGACGGTGGCGCCGGGGACCGTGACGGGCAGGCCGGCCAGCAGGACCGCCATCCGAGCGACATTACGGTTCTCCTCTCCGGCGCCGTTGGCGTTTCCGAGGAGCACATCGTCGACAAGGGCCGGGTCGAGGGCCGGGCTGCGGTCGAGCAGGTCGCGCAGCACGCCGGCGGCGAGGTCGTCGGGGCGCACTGAGGACAGAGCCCCGCCATAGCGGCCGATCGGTGTCCGGACGGCGTCGACGACGTAGACGTCCCGCAGGCGCTCGTTCATCAGGACTCCTTGTGGTGTGAGGAAGGAAGGTGAGCTGTGAGGTGAACCCGTCGGCCCGGTGCTGTCCGGGTACCGGGTCGGCGGGGCCGAGGGTCGGCTGCGGTCAACCGGCGGGGTTGTTCGGTATGTGTACCGGCGCGGCCGTACGGCTGATGACGTCGTTCGCGCTGATTCCGGGAGCAGTCTCGACGAGGACAAGTCCGTCCTCGGTGACATCCAGGACGCAGAGGTTCGTGATGATGCGGTGGACGCATGCCTTCCCGGTGAGGGGCAGGGTGCATTCCGCAACGACCTTTGGGCTTCCGTCCTTGGCGCAATGGTCCATCACAACGATCACCCGGCGGGCGCCGTGGATGAGGTCCATCGCACCGCCCATGCCTTTCACCATCTTGCCCGGGATCATCCAGTTGGCGAGGTCCCCGGCCGCGGAGACCTGCATGGCTCCCAGAATTGCGGCGTCGATGTGACCGCCTCGTATCATCCCGAAGGACAGCGACGAGTCGAAGAAGCTGGCGCCGGGCAGCACGGTGACCGTTTCCTTGCCCGCGTTGATCAGGTCGGGGTCCACGTGTGCCTCGGTGGGATACGGGCCGACGCCGAGGATGCCGTTCTCCGACTGGAGCACCACGTGCACTCCTTCGGCGATGTGCTGGGGCACCAGCGTGGGCAGCCCGATGCCGAGGTTGACGTAGTCGCCGTCCTGGATCTCGGCCGCTGCACGCGCCGCCATCTCGTCCCTCGCCCATGACATCAGCCCTGCACCGTCCTTTTTTCGATCTGCTTGTCCGCGGCCTGCTCCGGCGTCAGTTCGACGACGTGTTGCACGAAGACACCGGGAAGGTGCACCTCGTCGGGGCCCAGTTCGCCGGGCTCGACCAGCTGCTCCACTTCGGCGATCGTCACGCGGCCGGCCATTGCGGCGAGCGGATTGAAATTGCGGGCCGACCGGTGGAAGAGGAGATTGCCGTGGCGGTCGCCCTTGGCGGCCCGGACGAGAGCGAAATCGGTGACGATGCCGCGTTCCAGCACGAATCGCCTGCCGTCGAACTCGCGTATCTCCTTGGGCGGTGAGGCGACGGCCACGGTGCCGTCGGGTGCGTACTGCCAGGGCATGCCCCCGTCTGCCACCTGAGTGCCGATACCGGCGGGGGTGAAGAAGGCGGGAATGCCACAGCCTCCTGCCCGCAGTCGTTCGGCGAGGGTGCCCTGCGGCGTCAGCTCGACCAACAGCTCACCCGAGATGTACTGGCGGGCGAACTCCTTGTTGTCACCCACGTACGAGCCGGTCACGCGCGCTATGCGGCGAGCGGCGAGAAGGATCCCGAGACCCCCGCCGTCCACACCGCAGTTGTTCGAGACCACGCTCAGTCCGGTGGCTCCGGTCGCGTACAGCCCTTTGATCAATTCATTGGGGACGCCGCTGAGACCGAAGCCGCCCACAGCCAACGACGCTCCGTCTCCTACGCCCGCCAGCGCTTCGCCGACGGCGACTACCTTGTCCATACTCACTGTGCTCCGTTCCTGTCCGGCAGGGCCGCTCCGACCGGTGTCCGACCTCTTCGGTGTGTGGCTGCTGTGCCGCACATGTCAGCGGTCGGTGATGGTCAGCAAGGCGCTGGTGAGCTCTGCGCTTGCTGTGGAGTCGGCCCCTGGTGCCGAATCGGACCGCCAGGCGATGTGCCCGTCCGGTCGGACGAGCAGACACCCGTCCTCGGCCGGCCCCGGTATCCGGCGCCACTCGCCGTAGGCGTCACGGCTCTCCCTGGCGCCGATGCGCACGCACTTCAGGGGAATTCCGAGCGTCTCCGCGCAGTCGGCTGCGGCGGCCTCCCACACGCCCCCCGACAGACCCGTCACCAGCGTGAAGGTTCCCTTGCCGATGAGGTCCAGCGTGGACAGGCGATGGCCGGTGCTGTCGACGAGCCAGGCATGCGGCAGTTTGGCACCGGGGCGGGTCGTGGGCTGGTGGAACAACTCCGGGTCTCGTGCCCATTCCTCGGCCGGGCCTGCGTCCTGGATCACCGCGGAGGAGACGTAACGCTGATTCATTTCGACGCCATGGGCGTTGAACTCGTAGTTCTTCAGCTGGATGGCCTCGTCCAGCACGCGCCGCCGCTCGGCTCCGTCGGCTGTCTCACCGGCGGTCGCGGCGAGGCTGTCGGCGATGTCCTGCTCCGCGCTGAATCCATCGACTCCGAGGGACTGGAAGATCGGACCGAACTGGTCGCGGCTGAGGTTGGCGCGATCGACGATCTGCTTGCCGACCGGCGCGCGCTCTGCGGTGTAGGTGTCCAGCAGCCCAGGTCCCGCCTGACCGCGGATGACCATGGCGAGCTTCCAGGCCAGGTTGTACGAGTCCTGGATGGAGGTGTTCGAACCCAGGCCGTTCGACGGCGGGTGCCGGTGAACCGCGTCTCCGGCGCAGAAGACACGCCCGGCCGAGTATGTCGTGGCGTAGCTGTGGTTGACCGTCCACAGCGAGCTCGATGTGATCTCGACGGGAATGCCGGGGTCGCCGATGAGGTCATGGACGACTTTCCGGGCGGTCGCCTCGTCCATCTGGGGCGGGGGCTGGTTGATGTCGTATCCCCACACCAGCAGCCACTCGTTCCATGGCCGCACCATGCGCACCAGACCCATTCCGATGCCGCCCATGTGGGCACCCGGGCGCATCACCCAGTAAAGAACACTCGGGCGGTGGGCCACATGCCGGGACAGGTCGGCCTTGAAAGTGATGTTCATGCTGCCGGCCTTGCCATCAGCTCCGGCGACCGGCAGACCGATCTGCTCGGCCACGCTGCTGCGGCTGCCGTCCGCGCCGATCAGGTAGCGGGCCCGGACCGTGAACTCGTCTCCGCGCACCCGGTCCCGGAGCCGGGCGGTGACGCCGTCGGCGTCCTGTTCCAGGCTGAGGAACTCGGTATCGAAGCGGACCTTGGCTCCCCGCGCAGCGGCGTTCTTCACCAGGATCGGTTCCAGGTAGGTCTGTGGGAGGTCGACCATCTGGACCGGGCTGGCGGCGCCGTACTCGGTCGCCGACTGCGAACCGGTTCCCCAGCTGCGGATCCGGCCGATCTCCTCACCCGCCAGTGCGGTGCACAGGACGGTGTCGCCCATGAGCTCGGCGGGGCTCCCGGCAGCGGCGGCCTCGGCGTCCACGCCGAGGTCGCGCAGCACCTCCATGGTGCGCTGGTTGGTGATGTGCGCGCGGGGAGTGTTGGCCAGCCAGCCGTACTTGGTGACCAGCAGGGTGCGAATGCCGTAGGTGGCCAGGAGCAGGGCCGCGGATCCGCCGGCGGGACCGCTGCCGACCACAAGGACGTCGGTGTCGTAGGCGTGGTTCGAATTCATGGGACTGCTCCTGATCAGCATGACGGGCCGGCGGCATTGCGGGCGATGCGGAAGGTGAACTGCAGGCTGCGCCACTCCCCATGGACGACGCGGCCGTCCGGAGTCGGCCCGACACGGGGCGAGAAGTCGGCGATGAGCGCCTCCTTGACGCCGAACACGGTGTCGGAGTCCAGGTAGCGGCCGCCCTTGACGAACAGCTGCGTGACAAGGCGCTGGTGGCCGGGCGCAGAGATCATGAAGTGCAGGTGGGGGGCGCGGTAGGGATGACGGTTGACGGCTCGGAGCATCTGTCCCACCGGTCCGTCGTCCGGGATCGGATACTCGGCCGGCAGGGTCGTCCAGAAGCGCAGCCGGCCCTGCTCGTCCGTGCGCAGCCGGCCCCGTAGCACCGGACCTTCGAATTCCGGCAGCTGAACGTCGTAGAACCCGTCCTCGTTGGCCTGCCAGACATCTGTGACGGCGTCCGGCACAGGCTGTCCGTCCGTATCGGTGACACGGATGTCGGCCCAGAGCGGAGTACCGGCGATGCCCTGCGAGAGGTCGCCGCCCTGCGCGGTCTCCGGCGGACCCTCCGTGTAGAACGGTCCGAGGACCGCCGACGGGGTGGACCGAGGGGTGCGCGAATTGGTGAGCAGGTCGACGATGCTGGAGATGCCGAGCGTGTCGGACAGCAGCACGAACTCCTGGCGGGTGCTGCTGGAGATCTGCCCGGTACGGGTCAGGAAGTCCACGGCATGCAACCACTCGGATTCTGTGACGTCATTTCGCACCACGAACCGGTGGAGGTCGCGTACGAGGTCGCTGAGCAGATGCCTGCTCCGCTGATCAGGCGCGTCGGCGAAACTCGCCACTACCTGGTCGGTGAGCCGCGCCATCTCCGAAGCCGCGCCGTGCACCGCCGGGTTCTGCGCCCGCACAGCCGCCGGGCGACGGCCCTGCCAGGCATCCCGCAGCAGTCCCTCGATTCCTCGGAGCGTCAGCTTCCGGGGATTCGGGTACGGCGTGGCGGTGGCCAGCCGCGCGGCCTGCAGCAGATCCTCTTTCGCCATTCCCAGCTCGTGCAGGGAAGTGGGAGCGTGCAGAGAGGCGATCAGGTCGAACACCCCGCTCGGGGCGTCCGCCACCCCGAGTGCTTCGGCGATACGGCTCATGACGTCCTGAGCGGACGGTGCGTTGTAGGCCATGGCATGCGGCAGGATCACGGTGTGCGTTTCGGCATGCGGCAGGTCGAACGCGCCGCCCAGGGTGTGGCACAGCTTGTGGTGAAGACCCATGCCGACGGATGCGAGGCACGTACCGGCCAGCCACGCCGCGTGCAGCAGATCGGTTCGTGCCGCGATGTCGGAGGGCTCGGCGGCGATGACCGGGAGGGCGCGGGCCAGCCTGGTGATGGCGTCGAGTGCCACCGCGTCGATCACCGGGTTCGCCTGGGGCGAGTACAGGGCTTCCACGGCGTGGGCCAGGGCGTTGATGCCGCTGGTGATCGAGATGCCGACCGGCAGGTCGCGGGTGAACTCGACGTCGTAGATCACGGTCTCGGGAAGAATCGCGAGCGAGGACTGGGTGGTCTTGCGTCCGTCCTGCGTCTCCCCGAGCACGGGGGTTACCTCGGAACCGGCGTAGGTGGTCGGAAGGATCAGCTGTGGCAGATCGGTGCGGAGCGCCAAGGCCTTGGCCAGCCCGGTGACGGAACCGCCACCCACGGCCACCAGACAGTCGGCGGAGTGACTCCGAAGAACATCAAGTGCTTGTTCGGTCACGGCCACCGGCGTGTGCACGACGGCACCGTCGAACTCCGCAACGGTGATGTTCTCGAGGGCCTTGCGTACCTTGTCGGCTGCCTTGGAGATCGACGGACTGGTCAGAAGGAGGACCCTGGAACCGCCGAGTCGCTCGACTTCGTCGCGGATTGAGCCGACTGTTCCGGCGCCGAAGACGACCCGCGAGGGGTGGGAGGTGTAGACGAAATTCTGCATTCGGTTCCGCCTTCGCATGGACTGGTCCCTGGATATCTGCTCCCGAGTGTGTGGGGTACGGGCACCATGTTTCCTGCATGTTTCAGGCGTCTTTCTGCAGGATCGGCGCGTCGCCCTCACCTTGGGGGATTGCTCCGCGCATGAAGGCGGAGCAACTGCCCGGGGACCCCGATCACTGTCCGCCCGAGGCCAGAAATCAGACCTGGAGTCCGGCTGTTCTCATGCCTGTCCGGCAGAGCACATCGGCCTGTACACCGACAGCTTCAGCCTGCCCGGCGGGCAGCAGCGGGAGTTATGCCCAGTTTGGCGCGCATCACGCGAGTCAGATGCTCCTGGTGGGAGAAGCCGCATCGAATGGCCACCTCGGCGATCGGCAGCGCTGTGGTGCGCAGGAGCCGGCGTGCGTGGCTCAGGCGGAGGTGCAGCAGGAACTGGTGCGGAGACTTCCCGGTGCTCGTCTTGAACTGCCGGCTGAACTGGCTGGCGCTGAGACCGGTCGTCGAGGCGAGGTGGGAGATGGGCAGCGGCTCCGAGATGCGCTGTTCCATCAATTCCTTTGCGGATGCGAGCTGTTGAGCCGTGAGCCCGGACAGCGCACCGGCTTGTTCCATGGGCCGGTGGGGCGTATGTACGTGGGCAAGCTGAGCGGCGAGCATGCCGACAAGCTGATCGACATAAGTGCGGGCCGAGGGTTCCCAGTGCCGCAGGACGTTGTCCAGAGCCAGTACGAGGTGTTCGATCAGTGGATCCGAACTTCCGAGTTCTTCGGCAAGCTCCACATTCCGGCCCTCGCTCTGCGCTGCCTGGAGGGCCGAGTCGCTGAGGTACAGGTGGACGGTGTCCAGTTTTCCTTGCAGCTCGACGTCCAGGGGGCGGCCCGCGGGATGCAGGAAGATGCCTCCGGCTGGAATGTGCCGGGAACGCATCGCACGTCCACTGCGGCGCCTGACGGTGACCGGGCCGCCGAGGTGAAGGATCAGTAGGTGCGTGGGCGCGGCATCGAAGGTCGCGTGATACGGCCTTTCATGCTGGGTGGAGACGTATACGTGCTCCCACCCCAGACCTGAGCTGGTCCGGTCCGGCGTCACCCAGGGCTGGCGCAGGATCCCATGGGTGTTGAGGATTCCGAGCTCAGACACTTCACGCTCCAAGTGAGACAGGGCCACTCATATGGACTTCCCGAGGGGATCTTTGCCAGGTCATCTTGTTGAACGTGGAACGATCTCGCCGAATTCCCGCCACCGGCCGCCTCGGTGGGTGTGTCGTGGATGCCGCGCTCCTGAGGTGCGCGCCTTTCCGTCGAAATTACCAATGCTGGCCGCATCTGCTGGCAGAATGCTAGGCATTTGGAGCGCATGTGCCTTCGAAATGCGACCCATGTGATCCTCCTGGTGGATGGCTGTGACGCCCACACGCTATTAGATGTTAAGTATAATCTAATGGTGTCACGCCACTCGGAGGCGGCGAGGTCGATCGCCCTGCGTGCCGGCTGCCGAAACAGCACTGGACGTCACTGCGTGTCATCTGTTGCCGGGGATGCCCCCGGCAACTCGACCGCTTTGCGCGCGGTAGCCGCAGGCTCGGCCCTGGGGGCCCTGGGGGCCCTGGCGGCACGGTGCGTCCGGTCGCAGATGACCGCGCGACCACCGGCGGCAGTCCCGATGGCACGTACCGCCACCGTTGAGCTGCGGGGCGACGTGTTCATGCCCCTGCGTGCGACGGCTGCCGGCAACGCCGGGAGCAGGATGCAGCAGGCCGTGGAGCGCGCGCACTTGATGAGTGAAGAGCACACGACAGGACCGACGGCAGAGACCCGAGGATGGCGGGTGTGGGGGCACATCGGACCTCGTACCCGCCGCACTTCGGTGCCCCCGGCTACGGCGTGATCAGGGCGTATAGTGCGGTTGCCTGTGATCGATCCCGTTCCGGCGAGGAACGGCCGACGGGCGCTTCCAACATGCCCGTCCCCGCACACCGTCAGCGGGGAGCGGAAAGGAGCACGATGCTGGAGGCAGCGGGCCTCACCCCGGCTGAGGAAGCCGTTTACCGGACTCTCGTGACGATGCCCACCGCGTCGGCGCACGATATTGCCGAGCAATCCGGTCTGATTCCGGTGGAAGTCGAGCGCGTGCTGGCGGCGCTCCATTCCAAAGGGCTGGCCAGCGGGACGGACCGGACGCCCCGCAGCTTCGTCGCCACCCCGCCGGACGTCGCGTTGCTGCCGCACATCCAGAGGCAGTCCGACTCCCTGGAGCAGGCCCGCGCGGCGGTCACCGATCTGCTGGAGACATACCGGCGCACCAGGCGCCGAAGGGACCCCGACCAGCTGATCGAAGTCATCACCGGCGCCGAGGGACTGCGCCAGCATCTGCGCCAGATCCAGGACAGCACACGTCACGAGATGCTGTGGTTCTGCAAGGCGCAGTACGTGGCCATGCCCTCGGGGAGCAACCAGGCCGAGTTCGACGCCCTTGCCAGGGGGGTGCGCTACCGTGTCCTGTACGAACGGGCGTTCTTCGACGACCCCGGTGCCGTCGACAACGTTGCCGAGGGCGTACGCGCGGGGGAGATAGCCCGAGCGGTCCCGCATCTTCCGCTGCGGCTGGCCGTTGCCGACCGGGCCATCGCCATCTGTCCCCTGGTGCCCGGCGGCCCCGGTGGGGGCTCCGAAGAGCCCACGACAGCACTGGTCCGCGGCAGCAGCCTGCTGGAAGCCCTGGTCGCTCTGTTCGAGCGGTACTGGGTGGATGCGGTACCACTGCACGTGAGCGAGTCCGGAAGCGTCAACGGCACGGACGGGGCCGCTCGTGGGAACGAGCTGTCGGCGACGGATCGTCAGCTGCTGTCGCTCCTTGTCGCAGGTGTGGCCGACAAGGCCATAGCCAGCCAGATGGGACTCAGCCGACGCACGGTGCAGCGGCGCATCCAGGGCATGATGGCCGTCGCGGGCGCGACCACACGGATGCAACTGGCGTGGCACGCCGCCCGCCGGAACTGGATGTAGCAGCACCCTGGCCCACCCACTTGAGTCTGCACCGGATTGCCCTGCGCGCCCGCGGCGCGGCTGGAATCCGCCGTGGACAGGAGGTGACCCGATTCAGAAGCCGTCGATCTCGACGACAGCCTCGGCGAAGGCTTCGGGAGCTTCCTGCGGCACGTTGTGGCCGATGCCCTTCAGAGTCCGGTGGGCGTATTTTCCCGTGAAGCGGCCGCGGTAACCGGCGCCGTCTCCGGGAGGTGTGAAGGGATCCAGCTCACCGTCGAGGGTGATCGTGGGGAGCGGAATGACAGGGCTCTGGGCAAGTTGCTTTTCGAGGCCGTCGAATCGCGGGTCGCCCTCGGCCAGGCCAAGTCGCCAGCGGTAGTTGTGAATCACGATGGGGACCCAATCGGGAAATCGGGATTGTCGAAGGCCGCCGCAGTGCGCTCGAACGTTGCGTCATCGAAATGCCACGTCGGGGAGACGTTCTTCCAGATGAGCTTCGCGAAAGCGTGCTTGTACTGCTCAAGGCCGAGTCGGCCCCGTTCCGTGGCGAAATAGTACTGATACCACCACGTCCACTCGGCCTCCGGCGCCAACGGTGCCTTGTTGCGCTCACGGTTGGTGATCAGATAGCCGGTCACCGAGACCAGCGCCTTGCAGCGCGCGGGCCGGAGCGCTGCGATGATGTCGGCCGTCCGCGCCCCCCAGTCGAAGCCGGCAAGGATCGCCTTCTCGATCTTCAGCGCATCCATCAGCGCGATGATGTCGAGAGCGACCACCGACTGCTGGGCATTCCGGAACGTCTTGCTGGAGAGGAAGCGTGTCGTGCCATGGCCGCGCAGATACGGGACGATCACTCGGTAGCCCTTCGCCGCCAGCGAAGGAGCCACGTCGACAAAGCTGTGAATGTCGTAGGGCCAGCCGTGCAGAAGGACGACCACGGGACCGCCGGTGGGACCGGCCTCGGCATATCCCATGGGGTGCACCCTTCTGAGAAAGCTCTCCACGCTCATGCATGCCAGGCGAGCGGCCAACTCGGAGTGGCGGATGACTTCATTGGCTCACCATCCGCCCGTACCCTCGTCAGTCGCCTCGCCAGATGTTGTCGAAGGCCGCGTCTTCGATGGCGCGCCGTTGCCGTACAGCATCCAGTTCCAGCACCGCGTTGTTGACGGCGGCGAGCACCGTCTCGACCGCTTCGTCGGTCACGCTCGGGGAGTCTTCAGCGGGCTTGTCGCGGATCCCGACGGCAGCCGCGAGGACCGCGAGGACGGGTTCACCCGACGTCCAGCGGTCCGCCGCGTGGCGACGAGCGGGCGAGTCGACCAGGACCGTCCGGCTGGTCCGGGTGGGAATCCAACGGCCGTGTTGCCGGGTGACCTGCCCTTCCGTCTCCAGGGCGGACACATACACCGAGGACAGGCCGCGGCCTCGGCGCCACAGCCAGTCCTCGACCGACTCGTAGGGCATCTGGCGGACAAGCGACGACGCGGCCTCGTCCAACAGGCGATCAGCCAGGGTCCACCGGGCGCTCGGCACGATGCGGTCGTCATCCAGTGTCAGGGCTTGGGCATCGATGAGATCGATCACCTCGGCTCCCGCGAGCGCAAGCGACAGATCGCCCTGCTCCACAGGACGGCTGGGAACCACGTCCAAGGCGACGATCAACAGATCTTGCGGTGTGGTCATGAAGGGCTCCACGTCAGAAGCATCGGTAGCGATACGTCGCTGAGCAGCGGGCCCGGCACCGGGCGCGAGGCCGAATGTGGGGGCGGGCCTTAGGTCCGGCCGGACACCGGGGGGCAGTGTCCGGGGAAAAGAGCTTCGCTACGTGGCCGACTGTAGCCCGGTTACGTCAGGGGCGGTCGGTCGAAAGCGGGGCGGTTACTCCGCTGCGGGCCATCCGGAGAGGGTGCGCCGCACGACAGCCGCCCCTCAACGATGGCGCCGTGTCCGGCCCGTGTACGTCCCGGTGTCGCCGTGCCCGACGCCGTGCTCGGCGAGCGGGCCGGCGGTCAGACCGAGCCGGCGGCACTCGGCAAGCAGGCCGGGCAGCGCACCCAGCGCAGCTCGCCATGCACCCGGTGCGCTCCACCCGTCCGCGTCGTGCAGCAGCACGGTGCCGCCGCCGGTCAGATCTGCGAGGACCGATGCCCGCACGGAGCGGGCATCGGCGTGCGCCGTCCAGTCCCGGCCCCAGGCCGACCACAGCACCGGTCGCAGCCCGGCGCGGCGGGCAGCGGCCAGGCGGCCGCCGGTGAGGATGCCGTAAGGCGGCCGGTACCACTGCGGGACGGTCCCGCAGATCTGCTGTACCGCGCCGACGGTGCGCATCACCTCCCGTACGTCGCGCAGCGGCGCGGGGAACCAGGGGCGCTCGTGCTGCCAGCCGTGCACCGCGACCTCGTGACCACCCGCCACAAGCGCCCGGCCCAGGGCGGGGTGACGTTCCAGCGAGCTGCCGACGACGAAGAAAGTGGCCCGCACCTGATACGCGTCCAGGACGCGCAGGAAGTGTGGGGTGCTGGCCGGGTCCGGCCCGTCGTCGAAGGTGAGCGCCACGTGGGCGGGATGGCCGCGTCCGTGCAGCGCCGGGCTGAGGATCCTCCGTACGGGCGGCAGCCAGGTGGCGGCGGGCCCGATGTGCCATGCGGCGGCCATCGCGGCGGCGATACCCACAGCGCCGCCCGACAGCGCCGTCCGTCCCGTGCCGGAGCCTCCTACCATCGCTGGTCGTCCTTTCCCGAGACCACCGGTGAACTGCTCAGCTGCACGCTGGCGAACGCGATGAGCCCGAGCGCCGCAGCCTCCGGCAGCACCCGCCAGCCCATATCGATCTGCTCCTCGAACAGCGAGACGCCCAGAATGACGCTCAGCAACGAGTCGCCGAGAGTGAGCGCGGGCTGCGACGCCGCCAGCGAGCCGGCCCGCAACGTGACCTGCAGCATCAGGAAGGAGCCCAGGCCGACGGCTGCGGCCGTGTACATCTGCCACGTCGCGAACAGCACCTCGACCCCGCCGGACGCCAGGCCGAGCGTGTCCTTGATCAGCGCCGCCGTGAACGAGAAGCCGATGGCGGTCGCTGATCCCAGCACCGCCGCACGGGCGGAGCCCCGCAGCCGCATTCCCACCACGATCAGCACGGTCGACACGGCGGCGGCGGGTACAGCGCTGTGCAGCCACCTCTTCGGCGGCACGGTCTCCAGGCCGCCCGTCGGACTGGCCAGCAGGAGGAAGGCCGCCAGGCCCAGTGCCATCCCGAGAAACGCCCCCCAAGTACGCGTCCCGGGCGGCCGCCGGAAGACGATCGCAGCCAACACCAGCGTGAACAGCAGCTCCGTCGTCATCACCGGCTGCACCACAGCCAGTGGCCCGGTCGCCAGGGCGAGGGCCTGCGCCAGCCCGGAGACGACCAGCAGCCCCGCACCCCAGCGCCAGGCCGGCCGGCGGATGAAGCCCAGGCTCCCGAACAGCCGGCTGCCCGGGAGACCGGGCAGGTCGACCGCCGCAGCGCGGCGCTGCAGCACGGAGGCTGCCGCGTTCCCGAGCGCGGCGAACAGCGCCAGTACGACGGAGACGATGATCACGTGTCACCAACCCTGCGCGCGTGTCCGTTGCCGTGGGCCCGCTCAGCCAAAGCGCATGGCCAGCCTGCGGAAGAGCCGCGGAGCCACGCCCTGCACCCGGCCCGGCACGCCCAGCCAGCGCGGCACGGAGATCTCGTCCCGGCCACCGGCCAACGCCTCCTCGACCGCTGCCGCGACCTGCCCAGCGGGTACCGGCCGGGGCCAGGACCGCGTGTACGGGGTGCCGCGGCGGGTGAAGAACGGCGTGTCGACGGGACCTGGGAGCACCAGGCAGAGCTGGACGCCTGTGCCCTGGAGCTCGTAGCGCAGGCTGTCCGCGAACGCGATCAGCGAGCCCTTCGTCGCCGCATACACCGCCTCCCCCCGCACACCGAACCGGCCGGCGACAGAGCCGATCAGCACCAGTCGGCCCGACCCGCGGGACACCATCTGCGGCAGCACCAGGCGAACGAGGTGGAGAACGGCGCAGACGTTGACACTCACCAGGCGGTCCACGGTGGCGGGTGGCATGTCGGTGTAGGCGCCCGCCCAGCCGAGACCCGCTGCGGCGACGAGTGCGTCGACTTTGCCGCTGTGCGCCAGCGCATCCTCGACCAGCCTGCGGCAGCCCTCCTCGGAGGCCAGGTCCATCGGCAGCGCGGCACCGGAGGTGCGGGCGGCGACACTGCCGAGCCGGGCTTCGTCCCGGCCGTTCAGCAGCAGCTCCCACCGGCCGCCGGCTGCGAGCCGTGAGGCGACTTCGGCTCCGATTCCGGAGGAGGCCCCGGTGATCAGCACGACCGGCCGCGGCCTGCGGGCAGGCGGACCGGCCGCCGCCGGCAGCGTCGCGTCGGCCTCGGCTGCGGGGGTGCCGCGGGGTAGGGGGCTCTTGCGCATGGGCCTTCCGTCCTCCGGGGCCGCCGTCATCCTGGTGCTCTCGAAGCACCGCCCGGACCGGCCCGTATCGAGTAATCCTTCATGCAACCGAGGCACCGGCAAACGCGCGCGACCTCACTGGGCTAACGGCCTGCCCGTCCGGGTGTGGTGCACCGGCCGCCATGCGCGGAAGATCCATGCAGAGGACTATCCAAGAATGGGACGTCGGATTCTGATCGTCAGCGCGAGCATGGGCGCCGGACACGATGCCGTCGCCGCCGAACTGGCCGGGCGGCTGCGGTCCGGCGGCCATCTGATGGCATGTGTGGACCTCCTCGACATGCTGCCCCCCGGCGCCGGGCGCGGGCTGCGCGCCGCCTACCGCACGACGCTCCGCCGCTGTCCATGGGCCTACGGAGCGGTCTACTCGGCATTCTTCCGCGACCGCGGAGACCCGGGCGACCGGAGGAGCCGGGCGACCGGCACCGGGCCGCTGGCCGCAGTCCTGGAGCCGCGCCTGCGAAATGTCGTGGAGCGCTGGCGACCGGACGCGCTCGTCTCCACCTTCCACCAGGCTGCTCAGGTCGCGGGGCGGCTGCGGGCCCAGGGCGGTGTCTGCCCGCCCAGCACGGTCGTGGTCACCGACTTCGCCGTGCACCGGCAGTGGCTCCATCCCGGAAACGACCTGCACCTGTGCCTGACCGAGGCCGCCGCGGCACGAGCCCGCGCCACGTCGGGACGCCCGGCGGAGGTGTGCGGGCCGGTCGTGCCCCCAGCCTTCGCCGCAGCCGGCCATGAGCACCCGGGCAGGCAGTCGTCCCGCTGGGCGCGGGAGTTCGCGCGGCGCGGCCCCGGCCGCCCGCCCGTGCTGATTTCGGCCGGTGCCTGGGGCGTGGGACACGGGCTCACCGACACGGCGCTCCTGCTCGCCGGCACGGGCCACATCCCGGTGCTGCTGTGCGGCCAGGACGAACAACTGCGGGCCCGCGCCGCGATGCTCCCCGGTGTTCTGGCGCTGGGCTGGGTCGAGGACCTGCCTGACCTCATGGCCGCATCGAGCGCTCTGGTGGACAACGCCGCGGGGCAGACGGCCCAGCAGGCCCTCGCCGCCGGCGTACCGGTCGTCGGATACCGGCCGATCACCGGCCACGGCGCCGAGGGCGTCAGCGAGATGGCTGCCGCAGGCCTCACCGAGCATGCTGCCGACGAGATCGCGCTGCTCCGCTCACTGGACCTCCTGGTGCGCCCCGGCCCCGACCGGGACCGACGGATCGCCGTCGGGCGGGCTTTGTTCAGCGTGGACGCGGCCGGACTGGTCGTCTGCTCCTGACAACCCGTGACGGCCGGGTGCTGCTCGGATTGTTCGGCTCGTGCGTCCGACCGCGACCGCGACCGCGACCGCCGACGACAGCGATCGCGGCTCGGCGGGGGGCTCAGCGCGGCGTGCCGCCGGCCGCGGGCCCGGTCGCGGACGTGGTCGTCGTCGCGGTCCCACTCGTGGTCGCGAGGCGCTGGAGCCACTCGCGGAGCAGCACGGCCTCGCCGGGTGAGAGCGCATGGGAGAGCTCGGGCAGGACGGCGGCGAGGGCGATCGCCCTTGCGGCGGGCGTGTCCAGATCGTTCGCGGGCTGCGGACCCGTGGTGAGGGAGGCGAGCACGGTGTCGCGTGTGCGGGCGGACAGGTCGCTGTCCCGTGCGCCGGCCGGATCGGCGATCAGCGTGAGCGCGACACCGACGCTCGCGGCCTGGATCATCTGGGCGGCGGCGGCGACCGGAACGCGCAGGCGTCCCGCCCGGGCCACCTGCTCCAGCTTGCCGACGAGCACCGCATAGGTCTCTTCCGCGGCGGCGGGGCGCTCGCCCGGCCGCGCGGCGCCGTACATCAGCACGTAGAACGACGGGTGGCTCAGCCCGAAGTCGATGTGCAGGTCCCAGCCGCGCCGCAGGTCCTCGATCGGATCGCCGGTGGCCCGCAGCGACTGCTTGTCCGACAGATAGCGCTCGAAGCCGTACGCCGTGACGGCTTCCAGGAGTCCTTTCTTGTCGCCGAAGAGCCGGTAGAGCGTGGGCGCCTGGACACCGGCGGCCTGAGCCACGGCTCGCGTCGAGACGGCGTCGCTGCCGCCCTCGGCCAGGAGTTCCGCGGCGGCGGCGAGGATCCGGTCCCGGGTGCCGGCGCTCCTCTCGGATCTCTCGGAGATTTTTTCGGCGGTCATGGAATCAACGCTACCCGAAGCCTGTTAGCATCGATGACATCGCTGATAACGTATTCTCGTTATCGACGTTAACGCACGATTGGATCGCTCTCTGTGAACACCCGCATTCTCGGCACCGACGGCCCCGCGGTCTCCTCCCTCGGCCTGGGGCTCATGGGCATGTCGGACCTGTACGGACCGGCCGACGACGCCGAGTCCATCGCCACCGTCCACGCCGCTCTCGACGCAGGTATCACGCTGCTCGACACGGGCGATTTCTACGGCATGGGCCACAACGAGCTGCTGCTGCGTGACGCCCTGCGCGGACGCAACCGCGAGAACGCCGTGATCAGCGTCAAATTCGGCGCGCTGCGCGACGCCCTCGGCGGCTGGAGCGGCTACGACGGCCGTCCCGAGGCCGTGAAGAACTTCCTCGCCTACTCCCTGCGTCGCCTCGGCACCGATCACATCGACATCTACCGCCCCGCCCGGATCGACCCGAACGTGCCGATCGAGGAGACCGTCGGCGCCATCGCCGAGATGGTCCAGGCCGGTCTCGTCCGCCACATCGGCCTGTCCGAGGTCGGCGCCGAAACGCTGCGCCGCGCCCAGGCCGTGCATCCCATCGCCGACCTCCAGATCGAGTATTCGCTGATCTCGCGCGGTATCGAGGACGAGATCCTGCCCACCGCCCGTGAGCTGGGCATCGGCATCACCGCGTACGGTGTGCTGTCCCGTGGTCTGATCAGCGGCCACTTCACCAGTGACCGGAAGCTCGCCGCCAACGACTTCCGCGGCATCAGCCCGCGCTTCCAGGGCGACAACCTCGACCGCAACCTCGCCCTGGTCGAGGCGCTGCGGAAGATCGCCGAGGCCAAGGGCGCGACCGTCGCCCAGATCGCCATCGCCTGGGTCGCCGCCCAGGGGCAGGACATCGTGCCGCTGGTCGGCGCCCGCCGCCGTGAGCGGCTGACCGAGGCGCTCGGCGCCGAGACCGTGACCCTCACCGAGGCCGATCTTGCCGTCATCGAGCAGGCCGTCCCGGCCGGCTCCGCGGCAGGCGCGCGCTACGCCGCGCCCCTGATGAATCACCTCGACAGCGAGCGCTGACCTCCGCAGCGCCCGCGCGGCGGCACCGACATCCCCCGGTTCCGGTGCCGCCCGGGCCGGACGCCGCCCTCATGGGCGGCGCCCGGCGGCCGCCGGCCCATTCCACCGCGAGCCCCCTCATGTCCTCCGCCTCCTCCGCCGCAACCCTCAGGAGCGCGGAACCCGGCGAGTAGTGAGGCACGTTGGTCTGCGGCCGGGCGCGCAGCGCCGTGCAAGCGGACATCCGCGGGCACGCCCGCCGACGCCGCCCCGGTGCAGGCCGAGGCAGACGCCCAGTACCGGGCCCTGGCCGAGCTGCGGGCAGTCTCCGCCGAGGAGTACCGCGCGATCGGGCGGTCCTGCGTGGAGAACGAGCAGTGGCGCGCGGCATACGAGGCGGTCGCGCCCGGCCTGGCCGCGTACCAGCGGGACGCCATCGAGGTATACGCCACCACCCGGCTGAGCTGAGCCGGAACCGGCCGCCGCCGCGGGTACCGTCCCGCGGCGGCGGCCCCGCCGGGCCAATTCCGCGCCCGTTCCGGCGGGCCCGCAACCGACCGATCGGACCAGCCTCCGACTGCCGTCGGGCTCACACCGAGGTCGGCTCCGTCGTGCTCGCCTGCATGCAGTAGTCCGGCGCGCGCAGCGAACCTCCTGCCGCAAGGCTATGGGCGTACGTGCCACCGCCGCCCGCTCGGCGAAAAGGAAAGAAGGCCCCTGTGCGTATGTGGCGAATAGTGCTGCCCCTTACGGCTTCCATAGCGGCAGTTCCACTCGTGGCGGCACCTGCCAGGGTGACGATGGCCGGCGTCGTCGGCGGGACGCTGCCGGGCAGCCCTGCTTCGGCGGTGTCGGCCGGTGCGGTTCTGGAGCCGGCCGTCGATTCCGCGCGGTCAGTCGTTGCTCTGAAAGCCATGTCGGTGGCGTTCCCTCATGCAGCGCTTCGCCCCACCATTGTGGCGCGCGCGCAGTGGCGGGCCGACGAGACCAAGCGTGATCCCCGGGCGCACTACGCAAACGGGGTGACGGCGATCTTCATTCACCACACCGACACCCCCAACGACTACGACTGCGCTGACGTGCCAGGCATCCTGCGCAACCTGTACACGGGCCAGACCCGTGACCAGGATTGGGGAGACTTCGGCTACAACTTCCTCGTCGACCGATGCGGCACCATCTACGAAGGTCGCGCCGGCGGTGTCGACCGCCCTGTCGTCGGCTCCCACACCCTGGGATTCAACCGGGGCACTGCGGGGATCGCGGCGATCGGCACCTTCGGACGAGGGACGAAGGTGCCGGCTCCCATGGAACACGCGATCGCCGCCCTTGCCGCCTGGAAACTCGGCCTGCGCGGTGTCGACCCCCGCAGCAAGGTGCGACTCACGTCCACCAATGACAAGAGCCGCTACCCCAAGGGCACCTCGGCCAGCTTCTATGCCATCTCCGCCCATCGCGACGGTTTTGCCACCGACTGCCCCGGCGAGGCGCTGCTCGCCCGTCTCCCCGCGATCCGGAACATCGCGGCCGGCCTCCAGGGCCGGGGTCTACGAGCCCCCGGTCGTGTTCAGCTCTCCGCTGCCCTGCCGAGCCTCAACGGCAGTCACTGACGGCCCACCCGTACGCGGTACGCCTCCTCGGGCCGCGGCCCGGCGGCCTGCCGGTCAGCCGCCCCTGGCCCGTTCCAGTACCTCATGCAGATCCTCGGCGGCTTCGACCGTGCACAGGACGGCGGCCGCGAGGTAGGCAGCCGTGGCCGCCGCTCGCCACGTACCGCCCGTCGGTACGGGGGCCAGGAGCGCGGCCACCCGCCGGGGCACCGGCCCCGCCTTGTCCAGCCCGGTCCGAGCCCCGCCCACCCGGCGCTTCCCGTCCCGGCGGCCGAGAAGTCCCAGGGCCGCGGCAGGCAGTCGCCGCGGACCGCCCGAGCGCTTTGTCGCCAGCGCCGCCTTTCCCACGGTGACCGCCACCCGCCGCCGGTCGCCGGTTGTGCTTGCCGCGACCTCGTCCGCCCACCGCTCCACCGTGTAGGAGACCTGAGCCGCCAGGGGGCGTACCAACGGGTTTGCTGTTGCGGCCAGTTGGGCGGTCGCAGCGAACAGATAGTGGTGGGCGCGCAGATGCGCCCGCTCGTGCGCGAACAGGATTGCGCGCTCGGTTTCGTCGAGCGTGGCCAGCATGCCCGTCGAGACCACGATGCGGCCGGGCAGCCCGGGGATCGCGAACGCGTCGGCGGCCGACTCCTCCATCACCACGAGCGGATCCTGGCCCGGGAAGCATGCGGATTCCAGAACGGCCGCACACACCGCCCGCACCCGGCGGACGAGGAAACGGGAGGTGACCACGGCCACGGCGAGCAGCAGCACCGCCGCCAACAAGGCCACCGGCACCCGCGCCGGATCGTCGCGTCCCAGCACTGCCGGTGACAGATCGGCGAGTTGGGCGATCCTCGGGATACGTACCAGACCGGCAAGGGCGAGCAGGCCGAGTACCGTCGTACTGCCCGCAGCCAGCACCACGGACGCCGTGGTCAGCACCCAGGTGGCCAGCCGCGGTTCCAGCCGGTCGGCAAGCGGCCGGGCGGCGGGCCCCGCCAGCAGCGGCAAGAACAGCGGCAGGTAGATGGCGAGATGCATGGCAGCCTCCGTGGCCCTACCGGCCGGAGTCGAGGTCGCCGCCCAGCAGGCGGCGCAGAAGCGCCTCGTCGCCGCTCGACAGGTCGTCCACGAAACGGGTGAGCACCGTCTCGCGATCCGGTACCTCCTCCATGGCCTGGCGCATCCGCCGGGCGGCGAAGCCCGGTTCGTCGGTCGCGGGCGCGTAGGCGAAGGCCCGGCCTCGCGGAACCCGGGTGAGGACGTCCTTCTCGTACAGCCGGGTCAGGATGGTCACCACGGTGCTGTACGACAAGTCGTCGTCCATGACGTCGCGTACGGCCCTCGGGGTGAGCGACTCCTGCGCCGACCGGAGCACGGCGAGCACCTCGGCCTCCCGCTTCCCGTTGGCCAGGCGGCCGTCCGTCTCGTGTGCTCCGGCAGGCTCGACCGCATCCACCGTTGGCTGCCTCCTCGCTCATCCTCTACAGTCACACCCGTCTTCTACGCGCGCGTAGAAGACAATGGCCTTCCCCGAGTGTGCCACGCATGCTCGTTGCCCCGTGACGCCCGCCGCCATGACAGGAATCCCATGCCCCGTCACACGCCCGGGCCCAGGTCACTGCCGGGCCCGGGACCGGTGCACCTGCCGACCGGCTGCCGGCGGCTGTCCGGGCCTCGCTCCTCGGAGCTCCGGCTCTGAGCCGAGAGCAGCACCGCACCGCCCCACCACCGTCATCCCACCGAATGCTTCGCAAGGACGGAACACTTGAGCGCCATCACCATCGGACAGGCCATCGTTCTCGGGATCGTGGAGGGGGTGACCGAGTTCCTGCCGATCTCCTCGACCGGACACCTGAAGATCACCGAAGGGCTGATGGGCATCCCGGTGGACGACAAGGCCGTCGTGGCCTTCACCGCCGTCATCCAGGTGGGTGCGATCGCCGCCGTCCTCGTCTACTTCTTCAGGGACATCGCCCGATTCCTCACCGCGTGGGTACGGGGCCTGGCCCACCGCGACCAACGGGACAACCACGACTACAAGTTCACCTGGTGGGTCATCTACGCCACGATCCCGATCGTGATCGTCGGACTCGCCGCGAAGCCGCTCATCGAAGGACCGCTCGCCTCGCTGTGGGTGGTGGCCGGATCGCTGATCGTCGGCAGCGGTGTGATGTGGGCGGCCGACCAGATGGGCCGGCACAGGCGCGGAGAGGAGGACACCACGTTCAAGGACGCGATGCTGGTCGGCTGCTCCCAGATCCTGGCGCTCCTCTTCCCCGGCTTCTCCCGCTCGGGCGCCACCATGTCCACCGGGCTCATCCTGGACCTCAACCGGGTCGCCGCGACGCGCCTTTCGTTCTTCCTCGGTATCCCGTCTCTGACCGGCGCCGGGCTGTACGAGCTGAAGGACGCGGTCGGCGGCGGGGTGGGCGCGGTCCCGCTCGCCGTGGGCACGGTGGTCTCCTTCCTCGTCGCGTACGCCTCGATCGCCTGGCTGCTGAAGTTCGTTGCCAAGCACTCGTTCAACGCGTTCGTCATCTACCGCGTCATCGTGGGCGTGTTGCTCTTCGCTCTGCTGGGCGCTGGTGTCCTCAACGCCTGACGGGCAGACCATGCACGGGATACGGCGAGGCCGCTGGGCCTCGCCGTATCGGCGTCGGCGGACCGCCGAGTCCCGTCACCGAGGGGGCGGCGGGGCTCGGCGCTCAGGGTTCGTCAGGCCGGGGCGGAGGTGGTCTCATCCGTGGCGGAAACCGGCTCGGCTGTCGCGGACCCGCCGCGGCCGGGGGTGTGGTTGAAGAGCAGGTTGAGCAGGAATGCGACGAGAGTGGCGCTCGTGATGGCGCTGCCGCCGATGATCTGGACCCAGGCCGGGAAGGCGTGATAGATCGACGGCGCGACGACGGGGAGCATGCCGATCCCGATGGAGACAGCGACGATCAGCAGGTTGTTGGTGCCCTCGAACTCCACTTTGCGCAGGGTGCTGATGCCCACGGCGGTCACGGTGGCGAACATGACCAGACCCGCCGCGCCGATCACCGGTCCGGGGAGCGAGACGACGATCTCGCCGAGCCTGGGGACCAGGCCCAGCAGGACCAGGATGCCTCCGGCGACGGCGGCGACGTAGCGGCTGCGGACCTTGGTCATGCCGACCAGCCCGACGTTCTGGGCGAACACGGTGTCCAGGAAGCCGTTCATGATGCCCCCGAGGATGCCGGAGACGCCGTCGGCGGCAAGTCCCCGGGCCAAGTCGCGCTTGGAGAGCGGGCGACCGGTCATCTCACCGACCGCGAGCATGTCGGCGGTGGACTCGGTGAACGTCACCAGCATCACGACGCACATGGAGATGACGGCGGCTGTCGGGAACTGCGGGGCGCCGAAGTGGAACGGCGAGGAGACGCCCAGCCAGTCGGCGTGCCCGACCGAGGAGAAGTCGGTCAGGCCCATCGGAACGGCGACGAGCGTGCCGCCGACCAGGCCCAGGAGTACGCCGATCTGCGCGAGGAAGCCGCGGGTGAAACGACTGACGGCGATGATGAGCAGGATGATGCCGCCGGCCAGGGCGAGGTGGCTGGGGGCGGCGTAATCCTTGGCGGTGGGGTCGAGACCGGCGATCAGGCCGGCGGCGACTCCGATGAGCGAGAGACCGATGACGGTGATGACCGAACCGCTGACGAGCGGCGGGAAGAACCGTACGGCGCGGGCGAAGGGCACGGCGACGATCAGGCCGAAGACGCCTGCCGCGATCATGGAGCCGTACACGGCCTGCATGCCGTACTCGCCCGCGATGAGGATCATCGGGGTCACCGCGGTGAAGGTGGCTCCGGCGACGACCGGCAGCCGTACGCCGAGGAGTTTGCCGATGCCGAGCGCCTGGATCAGCGTGATCAGGCCGGCCACCAGGAGGTCGGCGTTGATCAGCAGCCCGATGGTGGACGTGTCCAGCTTGGCGGCGGAGCCGAAGACAAGGGGGACGGTGACGCAGCCTGTGTACATGACCAGCACGTGCTGCAGACCGAGAACTCCGAGCCGGGTGGGCGGCAGCACCTGGTCGACGGGGTGGCGGGCGGGGGCGGACGGGGACGGTGGCTGTGACACGGATGCCTCCGGAATGGGGCGGGGGACGGGCGGGTGCGCGCGAGGAACGGGTGGGTGCGCGTGAGCGCGGACGGACAGCCGTGTTCGAGCGTGGGGGAGCGGTGACGCGGCAGCGGGTCAACTTTCTGTTGAATGTGTTTCCCGTACATTGCCGCATTCCTAAGGTGCGGTTGCGGCTGAGCCCGGTGCCCCGAGCCAGGTCGACGACCGGGATCGGCACATGTCCGGGTCGTACCGGCCGGTTCCGCCGCCGGTGCTCCGCGCGGCCGCGTGCGCCGGATCCGCCGGCCGATCTCGGCACAACGGCACCCGTCCGGTCGATGCGTGGGGCTGCAAGCGGTCGCGCAAGGGAAGGGGAGTGAGATGCCAGAACTCTCCGCACCTGTGGTCAAGCTCGTACGGCGAACCACCGAACCTGTCGCGGCGCAGACCCTGCGCTCGACGGCAGCGGCAGTCATCGCCTATGTCGTCGCGGTGTGGACCCTCCCTCAACCTGCTCCGCTGACAGCTCCGCTCACCGCACTCCTCGTCGTTCAGGTCACCCTGTACGCGACACTCACCACGGGCATCCGGCGCGTCAACTCCGTCGTCGTCGGGGTGCTCATCGCCATCGGATTCAGCGCCCTGGTGGGCCTGAGCTGGTGGAGCCTGGGACTGACGATCTTCAGTTCGCTGATCATCGGACGCATGGTGCGGGTCGACGAGTTCGTGCCCGAGGTGGCCATCAGCGCGATGCTGGTCCTCGGCGTGTCCCAGATCGCCTACACCGCGTGGGATCGCGTACTCGAGACCCTGATCGGTGCGGGCGTCGGCCTGTTGTTCAATCTGCTGTTCGCACCGCCCGTATGGGTGCAGACCGCTGGGGCGTCCATCGACGCGCTGGCACGGGAGATGGGAGGGATGTTCCGTGTCATCGGCGAGGAGATCGGCGGACACATCTCCGTCCCGCATGCGGCGGCCAGATTGCACGACGCCCGCCGACTGGACCACGACATCGTGGCTGTCGACGCCTCGCTGCGGCAGGCCGAGGAAAGCCTCATGCTCAACCCCCGGGTTCGCCAGGGACTCCTCTACCGGATCGTCCTGCGTACCGGACTTGACACGCTGGAGATCTGCGCAGTCGTGCTGCGCGTGCTGGCACGCACCCTGACGGACCTGGCCAAGGCCCGCACCGAGGAAACGCTGTTTCCCGAGGACGTGGCGCTCTCACTCCGAGAACTCTTCGCGCAGATGGCCGAAGCCATCGAAAGCTTCTCCACACTGATCACCACCCCGGTCTCCGCCAATGCAGAAGAGGCCGAGTCGCGGCTGTTCGCCGCACTGGCGTCCAGCCGCGCCGCCCGGGACGTGGTGGCCGATCTCCTGTTGGAGGACGTCCAGGAACATCCCAGGCAGTGGCAGCTCCACGGCGCCCTGCTCGCCGAGGTCGACCGCATTCTGGATGAGCTGGACATCGACAAGCGCGCTGAACGCCTCGGTGAGGAACTCGACCGCCACTCGGCTGAAATGCATGAACGGCATCCCCGCCTTGCCGCGCTCCGGCGGCGGCTGGTCGGCAGCCGCGAGACGCGGCTGTCGGCCTCGGAAAGGTGAGGAACGACCGACACAGGCGCACCCTCCCACCCGGCCTTACGATGCAGAAGAGGAAGCCGAAGGCCTTAGCGTGTCGAGCCCGGACCCTTGAGATCCGTGTGCTCACGCCTGATCGGAGAGGCATGTCCCATGGCACCTGACCAGATTCCAGGTATCGATCTCACCGCGGCTCCCAGTGGCACGGGATGCGCGGACTGTCTGGCGGGCGACGGTCCTGGGTGGTGGTTCCACCTGCGCCGCTGCGCCGCGTGCGGACACATCGGATGCTGCGATACCTCACCCGGGCAGCACGGCACGAAGCACGCACGCGACGAGGGACATCCGTTTCTGGCCAGCTTCGAGCCCGGCGAGAACTGGATGTGGAACATCGAGACCGAGGAGTACTACGAAGGGCCCGAGCTGCTCCCGCCCAGCTGCCACCCGCCGGCCCAGCCGACCCCGGGTCCGCAGGGCATGGTGCCGGCGGACTGGGAGCAGCAGTTGCACTGAGGTGGCTCGGATCAACTCCGCGTGGTCGTCACGCGTGATCTTCATTTGCGAGCAGCGGGAGCTGTGGAGCGGGAGCGCAGACGCGGGTCCGTCATCCCGCCGGGACACGCGAGCCGGTCGATGTCCCAGCCGGCGCGACCGGCCCCCGCCCGGTAGGCGCTTTCGTAGAAGTCGAGCACGGACGCACGCGGGTCGGTCCGGGTGCGCGCCGCGTCGTACAGCAGCACGGCCAGATGGCTGTCGCCACGAGCGACCCAGTGCGCCGCTTCGGGCCTGAGCGGCTCCTCGGCCAGCTGCGCCGGCTCGGGGGCGGTGTAGGAGTAGAAGGCGGGCTCGGCGAAGCTGTCGTCCCCGAACCAGAAGCCGAAGCTGACCACCTCCCGGGAGTATGCCTCCCGGGTCACGGGGTCGATCTGCTGCGGCTGGTCGATCTGACGCTCCGAGAAGCGGGTGTGGGCAATGTCGAAGGTGTGCCAGAAGTGGTGCACCGGACTGACTTTTCCCGAGAAGCGCGCCGCGAATTCCTCCAGCACGAGCGCCACCTGGCTGAGGACCTGCCAGTAGCGGGTGGCGTGTTCGGGGTCGTATGCGGCGTACTCGGTGTCCTCGGAGAACGGCCGGTCGGTGTCCGGCAGGTCGAACGGCCTGGGGGTCTCGATGTCCACCCGTACGCCCAGCGCGTCCAGCGCGTCCATGACGCTCCGGTGGAAGGACGCCACGGACTGGCCGGAAAGCGGGAAGGAGACCGTTTGGCCGTCCAGCCTCGCGACGATCAGCTGATGGCCGACGAAGTCGAAGTCGATCGTGAAGATGGGATTGCCGTCGATCTGCCCCATCGGACGGGTGGTGATACCGCGTCCGGTGAGGTGATACGGAACGTTCCACCAGTGGTTGCGCCGGACGCTGGCGGCGAGACGGACCTTCCCGACGACCTGCGCGAAGCGGTGCAGCGTTTCCTTGGTGTCGCGCCACTCGGCGAGCGGGATGGGAGGGAACAACTCCATCGCCCTCACTCCTCTCGTGCCACCCGGCGGTCCCGACGGGTGGCAGGACCATGCTGCCCATGATGACCATGCCGGACGCGCACGGCACCTCGCACGAACCCGCGGTCGGCGTTCGCCTCCGACCACAGCAGCCTGCAGCGGGGCATCGCTCCTGCCGGCGCAACGACGGAACCACCGTCCCACCCGCGTCCCGACGCGCGCGGAACCGGACTGCCGTCGTGACACGCGTACTCGCCCGGGTCCCGGGGCGGCGCGATGATGCAAGAGTTCTCGGTGCAGCGGGACACATCGATGTCCGTGCTGCCCGGATGTCGACGATGGGACAGATGCCATGCCTCTCAAGGGTGAGTACGAGCCGAGCCCCGAGCAGTGGGTCCGCGATCAGGTCGAACTGTTCGAGAGTTCGGGAGGGACGGACGGGACCATGATGCGGGGCATGCCGGTCATCATCCTGACCACGCGCGGAGCCAAGAGCGGCAAGATCCGCAAGACACCGCTGATGCGGGTCGAGCACCACGGCTCATACGCCGTGGTCGCCTCGCAGGGCGGCGCTCCCCGGCACCCCGTCTGGTATCACAACATCACCGCGGACCGTCGGGTGGGGTTGCAGGACGGCCCGGTCCGCCAGGACATGAACGCCCGTGAGGTCACCGGCGACGAGAAGCGCGTGTGGTGGGAACGCGCGATCGAGGCCTTCCCCGACTACGCCGACTACCAGAAGAAGACGGACCGGCAGATTCCTGTCTTCGTCCTCGAACCGGCAGCCGAGAGCCACTGACCACGGCCCGGGGGAGGCGTCGGCCCGGTTCGCGCCGCCGTCTCCTCCGGCGCGCCGCCCGGCGGTGTACGTCAGCGGCTGAGCGGGGGCGTACGAGATGCCGCCCGCCTCGTGGGTGTGCCAACGTGGAAGAGCCCGGTGCGCAGCCCCGCCGTGTCGTGGCGGGACGGGAGGTGCCGATGGATCCGGTCGACGCGCTGCGCCGGATCGCCTTCCTGCTGGAACGCGACCGGGCAGCCACGTACCGCGTACAGGCGTTCCGTACAGCCGCCGGTGCGGTCGGGGCGATGACGGGCGACGAGATCGCGGAACGCGTGGCGGCGGGGACGCTGGAGTCGGTCAGAGGCATCGGGCCGAAGACGGCACGGGTCGTACGGGAAGCGCTGGCCGGGGAAGTCCCCGGCTACCTCCGGCGGCTGGAGGAGGACGCCGCCGCCCCGCTCACCGAAGGCGGCAGCGCGCTGCGCGCCGTGCTGCGCGGCGACTGCCATCTGCACTCCGACTGGTCGGACGGTGGAAGCCCGATCGAGGAGATGGGCCGTACGGCCATGGAGCTGGGACATGAGTGGGCGGTCCTCACCGATCACTCTCCCCGGCTGACCGTGGCACATGGCCTGTCGCCCGAACGGTTGCGCCGCCAGCTGGCGGCCGTGGCCGAACTCAATGAGCGCTGGGCGCCGTTCCGGCTGCTCACCGGCATTGAGTGCGACATTCTCCCGGACGGCTCCCTCGACCAGGAGGAGCAACTGCTGGAACAGCTCGACGTGGTGGTCGTGTCCGTGCACTCCAAACTGCGGATGGATGCGCGGCCCATGACCCGCCGACTGGTCACCGCCGTCCGCCATCCGCAGGCGAACGTGCTGGGGCACTGCACGGGCCGTCTGACCACCGGCCGGGGGCGCCCGGAGTCGCAGTTCGACGCGGACGAAGTCTTCGCCGCGTGTGCCGAGTCCGGCACCGCCCTGGAGATCAACAGCCGACCCGAGCGGCTCGATCCGCCCCGGCGTCTGCTGCGTCGTGCCGTCGACGCCGGAGTGCTGTTCGCCATTGACAGCGACGCCCACGCGCCGGGACAGCTCGACTGGCAGATCTTCGGCTGCGCCCGGGCCGAGGAGTGCGGTGTGCCGGCGGAACGGGTCATCACCTCATGGCCGGCGGACGAACTGCTGGCCTGGTCAGGACGGTGAGCCCGGCCCGTCCGGGGGACACCGTGCCGCTCGGTCCGGCGGTCGTGCCCCACGGTGGTTGTCGGCGGTGCGGTGCAGCAGCAGGACATGGCCGTCGGGGTCGGTGATGCGGCACGGTTCCTCGCCGGTACATCACTCGACCGCGGACTCAGCTGCCTCCTGGACGTCGTGCGAGGAAGACGAACTCCCGGCCCGGACGGTCGGGCGCGTCACGAACGTCCTCCACCACGTATCCCTGCGCGACCAGCTCCGTCTCGACCTCCTGCCGCTCACGGAAACGCAACGTCGAATCCGAGGTCAGCACCTGCCCGTCCGCAGCGAACACAAAGGTCCAGCGGAACGTCACCAGTGGCCCGCTCACCTCGATCAACCGGACCCAGCTCTCGACCGCGCGGCTGCCCGGGATCTCGTCACCCTGTACGAGGCCGCACGGTTCCACTCCTTCCAGGCGTGGGTCGTAGATCGCCGCGAGCCGCGGATGCCTGAAGCTCTCGTCAGCCATGCGGCCGAAGATATGCGGAGCCAACTCCGAACGGCCACTCAGTTGTGCCGCTGCCCAGCAGTATTGAGGGGCACGGTCAACGATCTGACCTCGCGTTCGACGCTTCCGGGGCCGCACCTTTTCGGCGACGCCACCGCCGTGGCACGCGCCTGTTGCCTCCACCGCGCCAGACAGTGCTCACGGCACAGTGGAGGCATGAACGCAGACGACAGGAACATGCTGGCCCGGGGACGCGTGGCAACCAGGCTTCCAGCTCAGGACCTGGACCGGGCGCGGCGTTTCTACTCCGAGCAGCTCGGTCTGGAGCCTGCCGATGAACGGCCCGGTGGGCTGCTGTATCGGTGCGGAGGCGCGGAGTTCGTCCTGTTCCATTCGACAGGAACTTCTCCCGGCACCTTCACTCAGATGGCGTGGCAGGTCGACGACATCGAGACAGTCGTGTCGGACCTCAAACGGCGTGGCGTGGTGTTCGAAGACGTGGACGTACCTGGGTTGCGAACGAGGGGCGGGATCGCCGATATCGAAGGGAACTACCCGAGCAAGGGCGCACGGGGAGAACGCGGTGCCTGGTTCCGTGACAGCGAGGGGAACATGCTGGGCATCGGCGAGCCGGTCGACGGCTGACGTCGGCCGGGCGCTCATCATTGGAAGGGGACTGTTGCCGGCTCAGTCACAGCGCTCGTCCGCTCCCCTCACCATGGCGCCCAACGCCTCGCTGGACCACATCCGCAGCCTGTCCCGGGAGAAACCCGGAAGCTGAGGGGCCGCCCGGCCGCTCATGCGGTGCGTCACACCACGAGGGCTGCAGCAGAAACCCCTCACAACGGCCAACACGACGAGTTGAGTTATCGGTGGATGATCAGTCAGTGACGGCGACACAGCGTGAACCGGTCGGCGTGGACCGGTTGGCACATGAAGCGGTGGTGTGCCGTGCGGCCCGCTGGTGGGCCCTTGCACCGCACACCGGGCCGCGGCACGCGGTGATGGCCCTGTGACTCATGTTCCCTCCTCCCCTCCTCCCTTCCGGGAACAGAGCACAAGTGACCCGGGGAGCCGGACACCGCTGCGCGCGTTCCTCAGGACCGAGTCCGGCAGTGCCGCGGTGCTGCTGGCCGCCACGGTGGCGGCACTGGTGTGGGCGAACGCGGCTCCCGGGGCGTACACATCCTTCTGGGAGACGCACCTGTCGGTGACCCTGGGATCGGCAGGGGTATCGCTGGACCTGCGCGAGTGGGTGAACAGCGGGCTGATGACGTTCTTCTTCTTCGTCATCGGGCTGGAGGCGCGCCGGGAGTTCGACATGGGCGAGCTACGGGAGCGGCATCGGGTCATGCTGCCACTGGCCGCAGGGCTCGCCGGAATGATCGTCCCCGTCGGGATCTACCTCGCGTTCAACGGGGGCGGTGCCTCGGCCCACGGATGGGGGGCGGCCATGTCCACGGACACCGCATTCGCCCTGGGCATGCTGGCGATCCTGGGACGACGGTTCCCCGAGGTACTGCGCACGTTCATCCTCACGGTGACCGTGGTCGACGACCTGCTGGCCCTGGTGGTCATCGCCCTCGTCTACAGCGACGACATCACCGTGCCCGCCCTGCTGGCCGCCGTGACCCTGTTCGCCCTGGTTCTGCTGGTCTGGGCGACGGGCATGCGCCACGGACTGATGTTCCTGCTGATGGGCGCCGCGACCTGGGTCGCCCTGCTCAAGTCCGGTGTCGATCCGGTGGTCGTGGGTCTGGCCATGGGACTGCTGACTTATGCCTACCCGGCGGCGCGCAGCGACCTGGAGCGCGCGAGCGATCTGTTCATCTCATTCCGGGAGCAGCCCACACCTGAGTTGGAGCGTTCGCTACGCCAGGGACTGGCATCGGCGCTGTCGCCCAACGAGCGGCTGCAACGGCTGTACCACCCGTGGACGAGTTTTGTGATCGTGCCGCTGTTCGCCCTCGCCAATGCCGGCATCACCATCGACGCAGCGTTGCTGTCGCGGGCGGCAACGTCCCCGGTCACCCTGGGCATCCTGTTCGGCTACCTGGTCGGCAAGCCGGTGGCCATTACCGGTGCCTCCTGGCTGCTCGCCCGGCTGAGCCGCAATCGGCTGAGGCCTCCGGTCGGCTGGGGTGCCCTCGCCGGGGGCGGCACGATCGCCGGGGTCGGGTTCACCGTCGCCCTGCTGATCTCCACGCTCGCCTTCGACGGAGACCGGCTCGAAGAGGCGAAGATGGGCATCCTGGCCGCGGTGGTCTGCTCCTTCCTCGCAACCTGTGCCGTGGCAATGGTGATCAGGGTCCTGCCGCCGCAGCGGCGTGCACGGGTACTGCTCGGCACGGCCGAGAGGGTGATCGATCTCGCGGTCCCGGTCGACCCCGATCGTGACCACGTCCGGGGCCCGATGATTGCCCCGGTGACACTGGTCGAGTACGCCGATTTCGAATGCCCCTACTGCGGCCAGGCCGAATCCGTGGTCCGTGATCTTCTCGCCGACTTCGGCGATCTGCGCTATGTATGGCGGCATCTGCCGCTCACCGATGTCCATCCCAGCGCGCAACTCGCCGCGGAGGCGGCCGAGGCGGCAGCGGATCAGGGGGCCTTCTGGCAGATGCACGACCGCCTCCTGGAGCACCAAGGTGCGCTCCGGCCGCCCGACCTGATGCGTTACGCGGACGAACTGGGCTTGGACACCGAGCGCTTCCATCGCAGTCTGCGCACCCACGCGGGGGCCGGCCGGATCGCCAAGAACAGGGAGTCCGCCGATCTGAGCGGGGTGTCAGGAACTCCCACCTTCTTCATCAACGGCCTGCTGCACCGCGGCGCCTACGACATCGACGCATTGTCCGCCGCAGTGCGAACAGCCCGGGCTCGCGCAGGACTGCGCGGTAATTCCGCCGGACGGAGTTGGTGACAGTACGGCGTTCCCTAGGCACTTGGGCGTGAAAAAGGCCTCGTGGCAGCACCTAAGGGCTGTCCCGCAATCCGTGGCGGGCGCGCGACGACAGCTACGGCACCTCGCCGCGTTGTCGGAACGCCCGAATACGCCCAGTATGAGGACGCTCCTCCGCCTTGCGATGCACCGCATCTGACGCCGCGCGCTGATCCACCAGGGATTACGGGACAGCCCTTGGCACGTGCGGTCGGTCCGGTGAGCCACCGGGTAGGTCTGTTGCGATCTGCGCGGCCGGCCGGGGCGGTCTACGGTGGGAGGTGATGCCTCTCAATCGGCTGGGTCTGGTTGTCCACCAAGGCCGGCCCGCCGCCGTCGCGGCGGCGCGGACTGCCCGGCTGTGGTGCGCCGCGCGCGGCATTGCCTGCACCGATATCGACGTGTGGCGGCACGGGGAGCCGCGGCACGGAGGCCAGGCGGAGGCCGAGGCAGCGGGTCATCCGGGGTTGATCATCACGTTCGGCGGTGACGGCACGTTTCTCCGCGGGGCGCGGATCGCCGCCAAGGACGGGGCGTCGGTGCTGGGCGTGAACGTGGGCCGGGTCGGTTTCCTGACCGAGATCACCACCGACCAGGTGGAGGAGGCTCTGGACGTTCTCCACCGGGATCAGGCGGTGATCGAGGAGCGGATGGTGCTCACGCTGCGCGCGTCGCGCCCGCTTCGGACACCGGTCGGCCTGGACACGGTGCTGTGTTACGGGCGTGGCCCCGCGCTGCCTGCGCCGGCCGTGCGTCCCGCCGGGGCGGAGGCGGTCGGCTGGGGTGTCGCCCTGGACGTCACCGCCGTCAATGACGTGGTCCTGGAGAAGCTCGCCCGGGACCGGCAGGCGAGCGTGGCTGTGTACCTGGCCGGCCAGCTGCTCGCCTCCTACTCGGCCGACGCGGTGATCGTGGCTACCCCCACTGGCTCGACCGCTTACAACTTCGCCGCGGGAGGGCCGGTTCTGGACCCTGCCGCCGACGCCATCGTTTTCACCCCGGTCGCTCCGCACATGGCCTTCGGCCGCACGGTGGTGGCCGCCGCCGACGAAGCGGTCGCGATACGCGTGCTGCCGCATTCCGGCCGGGTGGCCGTGAGCATCGACGGGCAGACGCGCGGAGTGCTGGACCCGGGCGACTGGGTTGCGGCCTACCGGGCGCCGTACCGGCTGCGCCTGGCCCGTATGGCGCCGCTGGAGTTCTACCACCGGCTGCGCGAGCGTTTCCAGCTGGCCGACGCCCCCGCGGCAGCCGTCGACCAGACCCCACTTTTCCACCGGCCCGACACCCCACCACCCGACGATCTGGCCCACCTGCGCCGGGCTACACCGCCTGTCGCGTAAACGCACGGCTGAGGATTCCGCAGGTCTCTGTGAGGCCGATGAACCCGCCGTCTTGTTACTGCGCGGCACCCGACGGTGGTCGCAGCTGAGGAAACAGAGCCAAGTCCTACTGTGTGGCGATTTAGACTCGTATCAAGGTTGTTTTCGGCTTCACGGCGATGGTGCCGCGGTGGCAGGGAGGCCTGGGATGGCGTTCGAGAGTGCGGGCTACGGTGGACACGGGCAGGGGGCGGGCTCGTCGCGCTATCTGCCGATTGCCGAACACGGCCTGATTGGCGACCTTCGCACCGTCGCGCTCGTGGGCACCGACGGCACGATCGACTGGTACTGCTGCCCGCGATTCGACGCGCCCAGCGTGTTCGGCTCCATCCTGGACGCGGACCGGGGCGGATCGTTCGAGCTGTCTGCCGACGTGCCTGCGCGGACTCGGCAGTTCTACTTTCCCGACACCAATGTGCTGATCACGCGGTTCTTCGCCGCGGACGGGGTCGGCGAGATCCAGGACTTCATGCCCATCGGTGACGAATCAGGCGAGGCCCACCGGCACCGGCTGATCAGACGCCTGCTGTGCGTCCGGGGCTCGCTTCCGTTCACCGCGCGAGTGGCTCCCCGCTTCGGTTACGGGACCGAGCCGCACACCGCGCGCCTGGAGGGCGACAGGGCGCACTTCGAATCCAAGAACCTGTCCCTGGCGCTGACGGCCACCGTCCCGCTCGAATGCGACGGCACGGATGCCTGGTCACACTTCAAGTTGCTGGAAGGCGAGTCCGCGGTCTTCGCCCTCGACCGGATCGGGGGAGAGGTCGCTCCGCGGGGGTGTGCCAGGCGTGAGGCGGAGGAGGAGTTCCAGGCTACGGTCCGCTTCTGGCGGCACTGGCTGAGCGCATCGCGCTATCACGGACGGTGGCGGGAGATGGTGCACCGCTCCGCGCTGACCCTGAAGCTGCTCGTCTACGAGCCGACCGGAGCGATCGTGGCTGCGCCGACGATGAGCCTGCCCGAACAGATCGGATGCGAGCGCAACTGGGACTACCGGTACACATGGGTCAGGGACGCCGCCTTCTGTATCTACGCCATGCTCAGGCTGGGCTTCACATCGGAGGCCGAAGCGTTCATGGGCTTCCTGTCCTCCTGCATCATGTGCGAGGACGATGCCACCGGGCCGCTGCAGATCATGTACGGCATCGACGGACGCCGCGAGCTGCCCGAGCGCGAACTGACGCATTTCGAGGGGTACATGGGGTCGTCCCCGGTGCGGGTGGGAAATGCCGCCGCGACCCAGCTCCAGCTGGACATCTACGGAGCGCTCATCGACTCCATCTACCTGTACGACAAGTGGGGGCAGCCCATCAGCAGCCACCGCTGGGACGAGGTCGGCACCGTGGTGGACTGGGTCTGCGACCACTGGGACCAGCCGGACGAAGGCGTCTGGGAGATCCGCGGGGGACGACGGGACTTCTTGTACTCGCGCCTGATGTGCTGGGTGGCGATCGAGCGGGCCATGCGCATGGCGACCCGGCGTGGCTTGCCTGCCGACCTTGTCCGGTGGGGGCGGAGCCGTGACGCGATCTACCGGCAGATCATGAGCCGGGGCTGGTCGGCCGAGGTCGGCGCCTTCGTCCAGCAGCTGGACGGCGATGTCCTGGACGCCTCCGTGCTGATGATGCCCCTGGTCAAATTCGTCTCCCCGGTCGACCCGAAGTGGCTCTCCACGCTGGACGCCCTTGGCGCCAACCTGGTCTCCGACTCGCTCGTCCACCGCTACGACGCGGGAGCCAGCCCGGATGGCCTCCTGGGCACGGAGGGCACTTTTTCGATCTGCTCGTTCTGGTACATCGAAGCCCTCACCCGAGCCGGCCGCCTGGAGGAGGCCCGCCTGGCCTTCGAAAAAATGCTCACCTACTCCAACCATCTCGGCCTGTATGCAGAGGAAATCGGACCGACGGGAGAACAACTCGGCAACTTCCCGCAGGCCTTCACCCACCTTTCCCTCATCAGCGCCGCATTCAACCTCGACCGCGTCCTCGGTTGAACCCCGATCAGGCCGTGGTCGGCGTCGATCCCGATGGCGGGGGTGTTATGGGGCCGCCGGCCCCGCGGACTGTCGGCCGGTCATTCGGGGGACACGACGGCATGCGTGCCGAGCCCCTGCAGGAGCGGATCCGGGATGTCGGATCCGTGCATCGGCTGCGCGGTCCAGATGCACTTGCCGGTCGCGGTGTAGCGAGTGCCCCACCGCTGGGAGAGCGCGGCGACGAGCTGCAGTCCCCGGCCTCCCTCGTCCGTCTCGGACGCGTGGCGGACCCTGGGCATGGTCAGACTGCCGTCGGTGACCTCGCAGACCAGGTCGGCGCCCCGCAGCAGCCGAAGTTGCATCGGTCCCCGCCCGTGGCGCACGACATTCCCGACCAGCTCGCTGGCCAGCAGCTCCGTGGTCGTCGCCATGTCGTCCAGCCCCCACGTGGACAGCTGCTCCCGGACGTGCTCGCGGGCCAGACCCGCTGCCCGGGGGTCCTCCGGGAGTGGCCAGGAGGCCATCTGGTCGGCGCTGAGCGCGTGCACACGGGCGACCAGGAGAGCGGCGTCGTCACTGGTGCGCTGTCCGGCGGGGAGCAGGCCGACGACGAGGGTTTCGCAGAGCCGGTCCAGGTCTTCGCTGCCCCCGGTGCGCAGGAGCTGTGCCAGCTCGGTCATGCCCTGGTCGATCTCGCGCTCGGACGATTCGACCAGGCCGTCGGTGTACAGCACGAGGAGGCTTCCCTGGGGCATCGTCAGCTCCACCGTCTCGAACGGCGGCTCTGCCACGCCCAGGGGCGGATCCGGGACTGGATGCGGGAAGTGCACGGTGCCGTCGGGGTGGACCACTGCCGGCGGTGGGTGGCCGGCGCGCGTGAGGGAGCACGTCCGGGTGGTGGAGTCGTACAGCGCGTAGAGGCAGGTGGCGTACGAGTCCTCCCCGAGGTCGCTGACGATGTCGTTGAGGTGGCTCATGATCTCGTCGGGTGGCAGCTCGAAGCCGGCCAGGGTGTGGACGGCCGTGCGCAGCCGTCCCATGGTGACGGCCTCGGAGAGGCCGTGGCCCATCACGTCGCCGATGACGAGCGCGACCCGTCCGGCGGAGAGCGGGATGACGTCGTACCAGTCGCCGCCGACGTCCATGCCCTGTCCGGCGGGGAGGTAACGGGCAGCGGTGGTGCACGCGGGCAGGTCGGGCAGTTTCTGGGGAAGCAAGGCGTGCTGCAGCTCCTGGGACCGGGTGTGCTCGGCGTCGTACAGCCGCGCGCGTTCCAGGGCGTGCGCGACCAGCGCGCTGATGGCGGTCAGCAGGGTGCGCTCTTCATCGGCCAGGCGGCGCGGCTGGTCGAACGCGATCACACAGATGCCGAAGGTGTGCCCGGAGGCGGCCAGCGGCAGGAACGCCCAGGACTGCTTGCCGATCTCCTGCGGATTGTCGGCCAGGGCGGGATAGCGTGCCGCATACTCCTGGGCCGAGGAGACGAACAGCGGCCCCTGAGTGGAGATGGCGTCCCAGACGGGGTCTGCCGCAATGCGTGAGCGGCCGTCGATGCGTTCGAGGAAGGCGCGGGGATAGCCGACGGCTCCGACGTTGTGGGCCTGGTTGCCCTCGACGGCTTGCACGAGCAGCCCGGTGGCGCGAAACGGCGGCAGCACCCGCTGGGCTACCGCGTCCACCACGTCCCGTGAGGTCGTCGCCGTGGCGAGTGCCGCGGTGAGCTCCGTGATCCTGGAGGCGCGCTCGGCGGCGGCCCCGTCGGCGGCGGCCCGTTCGGCCTCGTGCCTGCGCATCTCGGTGACGTCGGTGAAGTACAGGGTGACCCCATCGGGCACCGGGACGAGTCGCAGGTGGTAGCAGCGTTCGGTTTCCGCCATCTGCACGTCGAAGCTTGCGGGCGTGACCGCGGCGGCGGCCTGGCGGCACCGGGCCTCCATGTCGGTGACCTGTTGAACGGCGGGCAGTGTCCACAGCACGCGGCCGAACAGCTCCTCCTCGGAGGAGCCCAGCATGCGCTCCGCCTCCAGATTGACGAAGGTGATCCGCCAGTCGTCGTCCGCCGAGAGGAAGCCGTCGCTCATATGGTGCAGGGCGTGGCTGAGTGCGTCACGGGCGGACCGGGACTCGTTGCTGTCCCACGCCGTCCCGATCATCCGGTAGGGCTCGCCCGTGTCATCGAGCACCACCCTTGCGCGCGCCTGGGTCCAGCCGTAACTGCCGTCGAGGCGTCGTACTCGGTATTCGGCATTGAACACGCTGCGGTTGCGAATGGCCTTCTCGACGGCGGCGAGCGTCCACGGCACGTCGTCGGGGTGGACCACCTTCATCCAGCTCTCGACCTGGGGCGTGAAGTCTTCAGGCGCGGTGCCGTAGACGGCCATGGCGGCATCGTCCCAGGCCAGTGCGCCGGTGCGGATGTTCCAGTCCCAGGTGCCCACCTGTACGGCCTTGAGCGCCTGCCGCAGGAATGTGCCGCTCGGCTCCTCCGGGGCGGGGCGAGTGGGTGGCGAGGCCTGGACCACCCGCTCCTCTGCCCAGGCGGCCACTGCTGCGAGGAACTCCCACTGCTTCCTCGTGGGCTCTCCCGTGGCACCTGTCACGACGGTGAGGGCGCCGACCGGCCGCTCCGCCCGTTCGGCCCCGAACACCGGTACGGCCGCCAGACCCGTACCGGGCCAACCGTCGGACGACGCGGGCGGGGCCGTGCCTGAGGGGGCGTGCAGCATCCAGACGGCGGTGCCTTGGCGCACGGCGCGAGCCGGGGCCGCGGTGTCCTCCTGGTCGATGATCTCCCACGGTCGGACGAGGTCCGGAGGCAGTCCGGCCACTGACACCAGACGCAGGGCCGACATGGGACCACGCAGGTGCACTGTCCCGCCCAGGCCGCTCAGCTCGGCGACGGCGTGCTGAAGCGCGAGCCGCAACACCTCGCCCTGCGTGGCGCCCCGTTCCACGCTGTCAAGCAGGGCCAACCGAGCATTCATGAATCAACTGTATATTTCGGGCGCGAAGTCGGTAGGGAGTGGCGCTACGCAGTGGCTTGCCGCCGGTGAGGCGATCGGCCACTGGATGGACGGCTCCCACTGTCCCCGCGCCCGCAACCGCCGGTCTGCCGCGCATCCGGGCGCCATCGCGACGACTTCGGTCACACGTGCATGCTGTCGCCGCCTCGGCTTCAGCTTTCGTCATCCTCCGCTCGGCGCTCGCCCTCAGCCTGGGACGGCTGGGTGCGTGTCGTGGCGGGATGCCGCTCCTCGGCCGGATTCATATCCTCTTCCAGCCTCTCGCCCTCGGCCTGCGACGGAGTCGGGTACTCGTCGGTGGGGCGCATGGCTTCCTCCATACTCGGAATGAATGCATACAAATCGATCCTAACGCCGCGGGTGACGGGCACCATCCGCCGGCCGTGGAAAAGCAGTCAGGATGTGTTCAGGTCCGCCGTGCCAGCCTCACCGTTCATGACGAATGAAACAGCTGCGTATCCGGCACGCGCCGGGGCGCGGCAGATGCTGAACAAGGTCCCCGAAGTCACGGTGTACTTCTGGGTGATCAAGGTGCTGTGCACGACGGTGGGCGAGACCGCGGCCGATCTCCTGAACGACAACCTCGGTCTGGGCCTGACGAACACCTCGCTGGTCATGGCCGTGCTGCTGATCGGCACGCTCTGGTTCCAGTTCCGGGCCGAGAAGTACGTTCCCGCGCTCTACTGGCTTGCCGTGGTGCTGATCAGTGTGGTCGGCACGCTGGTGAGCGACAATCTCACGGACAACTTCGGGGTAGCGCTGGAGACGACGACGGCCATCTTCGCCGTGCTGCTCGTCGCGGTCTTCGCCGCCTGGTACGGGAGCGAGCGGACGCTCTCCATCCACTCCATTCACACGGTCCGCCGCGAGGCGTTCTACTGGGCGGCAATTCTTGTCACGTTCGCTCTCGGCACCTCGGCGGGTGACCTCACGGCCGAGCGGATGGACCTGGGGTACTGGGTGTCCGCGGTGCTGTTCGCTGTGCTCATCGCCGCTGTGGCCGCCGCCCACTACGGGCTCGGCCTCGCCGCCGTCCCGGCGTTCTGGATCGCGTACGTCCTCACCCGCCCGCTGGGCGCCTCGTTCGGCGACTATCTCTCCCAGGCACGCGGTGACGGTGGTCTCGGCCTCGGTACGGTCGGCACCAGCGCGATCTTCCTCGTCCTGATTCTGGCCCTGGTCAGCTATCTGACGGTGACCCGGCGGGACGCGGCCACCGCTTCGGTCAGCCTGCCGGAAGGCTGAGCACGAACCGCGCCCCCGCGGCGGCCGGGTCCCACTCGATGTCGCCGCCGGACGCGCGGGCCAGCCGCCGCGCCAGGGCGAGCCCGAGACCGGCCCCGTCATGACCGTCGTCAGGGTCGGCCCGGCGGCCCGGCTCGAAGACGGCCGGGCCGGTCTCCGCGGGCACACCCGGGCCGTCGTCGGTGACGGCGAGCTCCACACCGGACCGGGTCTGTGCGTACGTCAGGGTGACAGTGGTGGCGGCATAGCGGCGGGCGTTGTCGAGCAGCGGCGTGAGCATGCGTTCCACGAGCGCGGGGGAGACACCTGCGGTGACGGCGGCCCCGCCCCGTACGGACAGCGGCGGGGCGTCGGGGTGCTGTTGCCCGTACTGCTCGGCCAAGTGATCGGCCATTGCGGGCAGTCGGCAGCGGCCGGGGGACCGCCCGGTGCGGGCGCGGGCCTCGGACAGCAGGGTGTCGCAGATGTGCCGCATCGTGGTGGCGGCGGCAGCGATCGCCTGGTGGGAGGCGTGCTGCCCGGCTGCGTCCCGTGGCCGGGCGGTGAGCCAGTCGGTCTCGGCGACAATGCGGGCCAGCGGGGTGCGCAGCTCGTGCGAGAGCTCGGCGGTCTGCAGCTGTTCATGGCGCAGTACGGCGGCCAGCCGGTCCAGGAGTTCGTCGAGGCTGGTGGCGAGCGAGGCGAGCTCGTCCGGCCGGTGGCCGGTGCCGAAGCGTTCGGCGGCGCCCGGTTCACTCCAGTGGGCCGCCCGGGTGCTCATCTCGGCGACCGGGCGCAGGGCCCGCCCGACGATGGTGCGGGTGAGCAGGTACACCCCGGTTAGGAGCAGCAGCCCGAGGACCGCCGAACCGGCGAGGGCCGCGCGGGCGGTGCTGCGGTACGGGTCGAGGGAGACGGCGACGACGACGGTGCCGGTCTGGCGGCGGCCGGCGCGCACCGGCAGGGCGTACAGACGGGAGGCATTCCTCCCGCCGGCCTCCTGGTATCTGCTGCCCCGGCCGATGAGCCCGTCCGCCTGCCGCTGGAGGGCGGCGGGCGCGCTCGGCCGCTCGACGGCCGTGGTGCCGCGGTAGACCCATGTGCCGACATCCAGTGCACGGTCGTCGGCCGGCTCGTGGACGACGATCGTGCCGTCCGGGCGTGCCTCGACGGTGGCGGCCACCGCCGCGGCACGGGTCTGCAACAGGTCGGCAGCCTGGCTGTTCAGCCGTCCGGCGAGGACGATGTTGAACGCGACGGTGAGCGCGGCGACCCAGGCCGTGGCGGAGGCCAGGGCGAGCAGGGCGAGGCGGCCCCGCAGCGTGCGGGGCAGCGTGGTGCGGAGCCGTCCGATGACGCGGAGCCGCCTCATATCAGGCGGTACCCGACGCCTCGCACCGTACTGATCGCCTGTCGGCTGTCCGCCTCGCGCAGCTTCCGGCGCAGCCGGGTCAGGTACTGGTCGAGCGTGTTGTCGCTGACCTGAGCCCCGTCGGGCCAGGCCGCGCGCAGCAGTTCCCGTCTGCGCACGGTGGTTCCGGGCACCGTCATCAGCGCCGCCAGCAGGCGGAACTCGGTGGGGGTGAGCGCCACCGGCTTGCCGTGCACGTCCAGGAGGTGGCGTACGGGATCGAGCCGGAGCCCCGCCAGCTCGACCACGGGGTCCGGCCCGGTGCGGCGCAGCGCCGCGCGGATCCGGGCGGCGAGTTCGGCAAGGTGAAAGGGCTTGGCGAGGTAGTCGTCGCCGCCCGCGGAGAAGCCCGAGAGCCGGTCGGTGAGCGTGTCGTGCGCAGTGAGGAAGACCACCGGGGCCCTCAGCCCCGTAGCGCGCATGGCCTGGCACACGTCCCGGCCGTCCGAGTCGGGCAGTCCGATGTCGAGGACGACGGCATCCACCCGGTCGTCGAGGGTGCGCAGGGCGCCGGCTCCACTGGCGGCGGTCACGACGGAGAAGTTCTCCTCGCGCAATCCGCGGGCCAGCACGTTGCGCAGTCCATGGTCGTCCTCGACGACCAGGACGCAGCGTTGCACAAGGTCCGTCACTGCAGTCGAGTCCTTCCCACGGGGCCGCAGTCCGGCGGCATCACCATCGTCTACAGGACTGTAGACGAAGCGGCTGGCCTCATGTTCCGCAGTGACCATCGGGCTGCAGCCGGTAGCCGTGTCCGCGCAGTGTGGTGATCTGCGGCAGCTGCACGCGGCGCCGGCGCCGCCGCAGCGTCGGCGGCCACGTGACGGCTGCGCAGCGGGGCCATCGTTACGTCCAAGGTCGTGGCGGCGCTGAACCGGTGCGGCGCAGATTGCGTTCCCGACACTCCCGCGTCCCAGGGAGGACGGGTGTCGGGGGGCGCAGGACTCATAGTTGGGACGACGTTCGGTCGTGGCGGCCACAAGACGGAATGGAAGAGCCTGTGACGACACCACGGATCGACTACCAGGCGTTGTTCGCCGCCACGCCCAGCCCCTATCTGGTGCTCGGTCCCGACCTGGTGATCATCGACGTCAACCGGGCGTATCTCACAGCGACCGGCCGCACTCGGGACGATCTGGTCGGGCAGTACCTCTTCGAGGCCTTCCCTGACAACCCTGCGGATCCGGGCGCCGACGGGGTGCGGAATCTGGGCGCCTCCCTGCGCCGGGCGCTGCGCTCCAAGGAGCCGGACACGATGGCGGTCCAGAAGTACGACATCCCGGTCGCGGACAAGCCCGGCGTGTTCGAGGAGCGGTGGTGGTCCCCGATCAACACTCCGGTGCTCGGGCCGGACGGGCAGGTGGCGTGGATCATCCACCGGGTGGAGGACGTGACCGCGTTCGTGGTGTCCCATCCCTCCCGCCCGCTAGAAGGCGGGGAGCTCAGCAAGTGGGCGGCGATGGAAGCCGAACTGTACGAGCGGGCGCGTGAGCTCCAGGGGTTGAACGAGGAACTGCGCCAAGCCCACGCCCGCGAACGCCAGGTCGCCGTCAGGCTCCAGGAGGCCATGCTGTACTCGCCCGACCTGGCCCGGCATCGGGATGTCGCGGTGCGCTACCTGCCCGCCGCCGGATCTCTGAACGTGTGCGGCGACTGGTACGACCTGGTCGACCTGCCCGACGACGGCTGCGCCGTAGCGGTCGGTGACGTTGTCGGCCACGGCCTGGAGGCCGCTGCCGTCATGGGAATGCTCCGCAGCGCGCTGTCCGCCGCCGTCCGGGCCCGCAACGAGCCCGCCAAGGCGCTGGAGGTGCTGGGCCTGTACGCGCGCTCGGTGGAAGGTGCGCTGGCCACCACCGCGGTCCAAGTGGTCATCACCCCCGGCAGCCACCGCATCACCTACAGCAGCGCCGGCCACCTCCCGCCGGTCCTGGTCCACCACGACGGCACCTTCGACCTGCTCGACCAGGCCACCGACCCGCCGCTGGGAGCCCGCCCCCAACACGTTGCCCGCCCCCAGACCGAGCTGCCATACACCCCTGGCGACACCCTCGTGCTCTACACCGACGGCCTCGTCGAACGCCGCGGTGAGGACGTCGACGCCGGTCTGCACCGCCTCACCGACGCACTGGCCCGCTTGGCCCGCCTCAGCCCCGAACGCCTCGCTGACGCCCTGCTCGACCGCCTCGGAGTCAGCGCCGGCGCCCGCGATGACATCGCCCTGATCGTCGTGCGCCTGTAGGTTCCGGGGCTCGCCCCGGCTGGCGAGCGGAACCCGCAGCCCCGCCGACAGATCCACATCACTGGAAAGCATCACTGCCGGAGCGGCCGGGTCGCGATCCCACTCGGTCCCTGAGAGCGTGACAGCAAAACGGACATGAAGCGGTCGGCGTCGTGGACGCCGTAGGGAGCGAGGCGGCATGCACGATCCCGATCCACCGTTCCGGCCGGTCCGCAGGCGGGAGGGCTACCTTCCGCTGGAGGATCTCGGCCTTATCGGGGACGGTGCGACGGCCGCGCTGGTCGGCCTGGACGGCTCCATCTCATGGATGTGCCTTCCCCGGTTCGATGCCGCCCCCCTGTTCTGTGGCTTGCTCGATCAAGCACGAGGCGGGCATTTCACCCTGGCGCCGGAGGACCTGGTGGAGGCGCGACAGCGCTATGAACCTGACACCGGCGTGTTGACAACCGAAATGCGCAGTCCCACCGGCCTGGTTCGCGTCACCGATGCGCTGACCCTGCGCTCTGGCGCTGATCTCACCGACGACGCACCGGCTGACCGGGCCGAACTCGTGCGTTCGGCGGTGGTGCTGGCCGGAAACGTCCGCCTGCGAGCGGACCTGGAGCCCCGCGGTGGTGGGCAGGCGCGGGCATTGTTCAGCGGACTGGAAGTGCGGTCGCCCCGGCGGCCGGACCTGCGGCTCCACCTACGGTCCAACCGTCCCCTGAGCGGCCTGCACAGCACACATGACCTGCGACAAGGTGATCGCCTCGATCTCGTGTTGTCCTGGGGGCGCTTCCATCGCCACCACCGGTTCGACGCCGACGCGATGCTACGGGGAACCGCTGACGCATGGCGCCGCTGGATGAAGCATGTGGACTACGCCGGCCCTGAGGAACCCTTGGTCAGGCGCGCCGCGATCACGCTGAAAATGTGCGATGACTGGGCCAATGGCTCGCTGGTCGCAGCCCCTACGTCCTCCTTGCCTGCACCGATCGGCGGGATCCGCAACTGGGATTACCGCTATGCCTGGATCCGCGACGCGGCCTTCGCCGTGTTCGCCCTGCGCCGCATCGGCTTCCGTGGCGAGGCCGACGCCTTCCTCGGCTGGGTTCTTGACGCCTTCGAGTACAGCGGACGACCCCGGATCATGTACGGCCTCCATGGCAGTCCGGTGCCGGACGAGGCCGAGGACAGCGAGTTGGAAGGCTACCGGCGCTCTGCCCCGGTGCGATGGGGCAACGGCGCGGCTGACCAGCGCCAGCACGACGTCTACGGCGAGATCCTCGACTGCGCCGACCAGTGGCTGCTCTCCGGAGGTGAGATCCAGCCCGTGCTGTGGACCAGCCTGGCCGAGCTGGCCGACGCCGCAGGGCGGGCCTGGCGGCAGCCGGATCAGGGAATCTGGGAGGTGCGCAGCGAGGGCCGGGTGTTCACGTACTCGGCCGGGATGTGCCAGGTGGCCCTGGACCGGGCTGCGACGATCGGCGAGCGGCTCAACCTGCCCGGGCCGATCGCCGAGTGGCGAGCCTCGGCCGACCAGCTGCGCCGGCGCATCCTGGACGAGTCCTGGGACGAGGACGCACAGACCCTGAGTGCGCACCTGGACGGTGGCGGCACCGTGGACGCGAGCCTGCTCGCGCTTCCCCTGCGCCACATCGTGCCGGCTGATCACCCGCGGATGGTGGCGACCACCACGGCCATCGCCGAGCGCCTGTCGGCCGGCAACGGGCTGCTCTACCGCTACCTGCACAAGGAGTCCCCCGATGGCCTGGCCGGCGACGAGGGTGCCTTCGTGCTGTGCAGTTTCTGGCTGGTCGACAACCTGATCGGCCAAGGCCGGATCGAAGAGGCCGACGAACTGTATGCCTCGTTGTGTGCCCGGGTGAGCCCGCTGGGGCTGCTGTCGGAACAGATCAACCCGTCCACAGGAGAGCTCATGGGCAACTTTCCTCAGGCATTCAGCCACATCGGGATCATCGCCAGCGGCGTCAACCTCGCCCGAGCGAAGGCAGGCGCTCAGGGGTGATCAACCGGCTCGCAAGGCGGAGATCGTCCGGGACGAGACTCTCGCACGGGAAGGAGGGCCGGCTCCGCACACGATCGCCGCAACGGCCGTAGGCCCGCTGCCGTGGTCAGCCTGCCGGTGCGCCCGAGTGGTGTCCAGGCATCGACGCCGGTGACGCCGCCATGGGCCGCGGGGCGCAGCGTCGTCCACCCACCGCAGATTTCTCCTGCGCCTGCTGGGTGACTTCGCGTGTATGCAGCCGCGGGAGCTGGGATGATGCGTCGCCGACTGATACCAGCGAGGAATGCCCAGGCGATCGCATCTGCAGCCCGACAACCCGGACCCCGGCTTCCTGTCTGAAAGGCGGAGGCACCGGACGCGTGCCGCGTCGCGCCAGGCGCTGCGCGGCATCAACGGCCGTGCTTCCCGCCGCCCGGGATCGCAGCATGCGCCGACCGACCCGACGCAAGAACTGCGTGTGCCCTCCGCGCTGCAGACGACCGCTGGCTACGCCTGGCGGATTCTCGTCGTGGGAGCTGTCGTCTACGCCGGCTTCTCAGTGCTGGGACGATTCCACGAGGTCGCGGCAGCAGTCTTCCTCGGCCTGGTCGTCACCGCGATCCTGCGCCCGGCGGCGGACTTCCTGGCTCGCGTGATGCCGCGGCCGCTCGCGGTGGCAGTGGCGTTCCTCGGCAGTATCGTCCTGGTCCTGGGCGTGCTGTCCCTTGTCGGTGAGGCAGTAGCCGGAGAAAGCGCCGGGCTGGAGCGGCAGTTCAGCGACGGCCTCCTCAGGATCGAGCGATGGCTGGAGGGTCCACCGTTCCGGCTGAACCCCGGGGCGCTGACCGACTTGCAGGCCCGGATCGGGCGATTTCTGTCCACTCATCGGTCCACCCTGATCAGCTCGGCGCTCAGTGGCGTGGGCCGACTGGTGGAGGTGATGACCGTGTTCGTTCTCGCGCTGTTCTGCTCGGTCTTCTTCATCTACTCGGGCGACCGGCAGTGGGACTGGTTGCGCGAACAGCTTCCGGCGACCGCGCGGGAGCGGGTGGAGATCGCGGGCCGAGCGGCGTGGCGGACCTTCACGGGGTACACGCACGGCATCATCGTGGTGGCCGCCACCAACTCCGTACTCGTCGGACTCGCACTGTTCGCACTCGGAGTGCCGCTGGCGCTTCCGCTGGCGCTGCTGGAGTTCTTCGCAGCCTTCGTGCCACTGATCGGTTCACCCATCGCCCTTGGAGTCGCTGCCGTTGTGGCTCTGGCGTCAAAGGGCCCGATCGTAGCGGTCGTTGTCATCGCGCTGATCGTCATCATCGGTCAGATCGAGGGGCACCTGCTGCACCCGATCGTGATGAGCTGGGCCGTCCGCCTGCATCCAGTGGTGATCGCGCTCTCCGTGATCGCCGGCGCGATCGCGGCGGGAGTGCTGGGAGCGGTGGTGACAGTGCCGCTCGTGTCCGTCATCTGGTCGGTGCATCAGGCGCTGCAGCGGGCGCGGAGATCCACGGAGGCGAAGGCCACCCGTACACGGCCGGCGACGGGCATCCGCAGAGGACGTGGGTCGGACCGTACCGGCACGTAGCGAACCCGGGAGGGGACGGCCCCGGGGCCGGGAGCACCCGGCGGGCGCTCATCAGTCGTGCAGCCAGACGCGGAGTGTGCCGAGTGCGGCGAATCCACTGGCATGTGCGTGCACGAGGTCGTCGCCGTGTTCGTAACCGACGAGGGGAAGCCCGGGGAAATGAGTGGCGACTGCTGCGATCGCTGATGACCAGATGGCGGCAACGTCGCTGCTGTTGACGGCGAAGAGGTTGGAGAGACCGATCAGCCCCGTGCTCCGGTTCAGGATGACACCGCCGGAGAGGTCTTCGTCGTCGTGAACGGCGAGCACCAGCACGGACGGGTCGTCCAGCAGCGCCGGCCGGAAGACGTCCGGGGCTCCGTCACCGCCGTGCCAAGCGGCCTGCCACTCGCGAAGCCGGTCGGCTGTGGAGACCCGCTCCGTGCGCAGGGCCGGCGTTGCTGGTGCGGGGAGTCCCGCCGGGCGGTGGATCCACTGGGCACGGAAGAGCTCGACGAAGCCGCTGGAGCTGAGGTCGAGCGTGCCGAAACTGTCCTTGACCGAGCACCCGGGTGACGCGGTGTCGATCTCATCGAGGAAGTCGGTCGGCACCGCGTCATGGTGCAGAGTGATGGCGTCGGGGTAGTACGGCGGCGTGCGGCGGGAACTCCACCAGGCCGTCTCGCCGAAGGTCCCTGGTATGCCGTGGGACCGGCAGAGCGCGGCACACCAATCGGCGTTGTTCCGAGCTGCGGCGGCACGGATGGCGGTCGTCTCGGTTGAGGTCACCTGGGACAGGGTGACACTCCTGAGGTCCGATCGCACGTCCGTTTCCCCGCTTGGCCGGATCGGTTGTCGTCAGTGGTCTCCGGGGGCGTACCGGCTCCAGGGGGTGCCGACTTCGGTGGCGATGCGGGTGGGGCGGCGTTCGGTCTCACGCCTCGTCCCGCACCTGCTCAGCCCGTGCCACATGCACCGGCAACGCCCCTATCACCAGCACCGCGAGGTCGTCTTCGACCGGTCCGGTGTCGAATGCGTGCACCGCCTGCCGCACGCGTTCCGCGACGGCTGTGGCGCCCAGCCCCACGCACCCCCGCAGCAACTCGGAAAGTCCGTCGTCATCGTCCAACTGCCGATTTCCGCTCCGGCGTTCGGTCACGCCGTCGGTCACGCACAGCAGAGTCTCACTCGGTGCGAGGTCGAAGGTGTTGGAGTGGAACTTCGCGTGGTCGTCGATTCCGAGCAGCATCTGCGGGTCCGTCATGGGCGCCACCGAGCCATCGGCGGACAGCCGCAGCGGCAGTGGGTGCCCGGCGCTGGCGATCTTGCAGTGCGCGCCTCCTGTGACCGGGTCGGGCTCCAGCTCCCCGTAGAGCAGGCTCAGGAACTGGGGCCGGGCCTGCTCGCCGCCAAGCGCCGCGGCCTCGGCGCTCTCCTCCGCCATTGCGCAGTTCAGTTTGGTGAGCACCGACTCGACGCCGTGCCCCTCGCGTGCCAGCAGCCGTACCAGGTGCCGGGCCAGGCCGGTGACGGACATCGCCTCCGGGTCGTGGCCGCACACGTCACCGAGCAGGAAGCCCCAGCGCCGGCCCGCCATCGGGAACAGGTCGTAGAAGTCGCCGCCGACGGTCTGGCCGTGACCGCGCGGCTCATAGACGATCGCGGTGTCCACGCCTGGGATGTCGGCGAGGGAAGCGGGCAGTTGCCTGCGCTGGAGCGCCCGGCTGATGGTTGTCTGCTCGGTGTACTGGCGGGCCGTGACCACCGCCTGGGCGACACGCCGTACCAGGTCTTCCGCGAGCCGCACGACAGCGTCGGTCATCTGCAGCAGGCCCGCCCGGCCGAGCAGCAGCACACCGTGGCAGCGACCGCCCGTGACGAGGGGGAAGGCGATCGCGGATCCGCCCGTGTTCGCGCTCTCCGGCCAGGGCCAGGGGATACCCGTCGTGGCGAGCCTGGCGGGCGGCGGGTCCTTCTCCAGCACGCGGCGTAGCGCGTCGATGCACCGTTCGTCCGCGTGCCAGACGCGGGAGAGCCGCAGACCGCCGTTCTCGGTGCTCAGCCACACGCCGCACCAGTCCGCGAGCCTGGGTACGAGCAGCTGCCCGGCCAGGGCGGCGACCATGTCCTCGTCGAGCTGGCCGGCGAGGAGCTCGCTCGCCTCGGCGAGGAACGAAGGGCCTCCGCGGTCGACCCACTCGGCGGTGTCGTCGCGGCGGGTGTGCAGCGAGTCGGTCGCGAGGCTTTCTGCGGTGCTCGGTTCGCTGTCGGGGGCCTCGTCAAGAGGGCTGCCGACCGTCTCGGGTTCCTCGGCCGTGGTCTCCAACCGGAACCACACCGTCTTCTGGGTGCGCCGGTACGTCACGCCCCACGATTCTGCCCGTGCACGGACGAGCTGGAGGCCACGGCCGTACCACGCGCGCCGGGCGTCCTTCCTGCCGAGCACGGTGCGGGAAGGGTGGCGGTCCGCCACCTCGATGACGACGTCGACAGGTCCGTCCGCGTTGAGGGGTCCGTTCACGTCGAAGCAGGGCGAGGCGGGTGAGGCGTGCCCCGCCTCCAGGCGGCAGACGACCTCGACCGTGGTCCCGGCGTGCACGACGGCGTTGGTGACCAGTTCGCTGACCAGGAGCATGGCGTCGTCGACGAGCCGGTCGGTGATCTTCGGTGAGGCAGGAATCGCAGGATCGGTCCATTCGCCGAGCGCGGCGCGCACAAAGGTGCGCGCCGCGGATGCCGCGCAGTCGTCTGCGGGCAGAGTCGTCCGCGAGACGAACTCACGGTGGGGGGACAACGACCCTGCGGGCGACTCCTTGGAGTTTCCGACGATTGACCGAATCATGTAACGTATTTTACGACAAAGTACCGATATGCCCCGATTCTGAGTGTGAGCTGCCATGGCACTCGACCCCTCGTCCGATGCCGCTTCCCCCGCCACTCATTCCCCGGAATCCCTTGATTCCCCGGAACGTCCGGCCCGACCGGGCTCCACCCCGGACGGGCAGTGGGTGCGAACAGCTGAGTTGCGTCCGCTGCTCGCGGCGTTGAATTCTTTGTGCGACGGTGACTTCACCGTGCGTGTGCAGGGTGCGGACGAAGGTGTCCTGGCCGAGATGGCGGGGGTGTTCAACCAGATCAGCGCGCGGAACGCGCATCTGGCCGCGGAAATCCAGCGGGTGCGCCGCGAGGTCGTGCGGCAGGGCAGGCTGGACGAGCGGATCGCGGCGAGCCCCGGGCAAGGGGCATGGGCGACGAGCGTGGATGCGGCGAACCAGCTCGTGGAGGCGCTGGTGGCACCGGTGGCGAACGCGACGCGGGTGCTGGACGCGGTTGCTGCCGGTGATCTGACGCAGCGGGTGGACATGCACGACGGCAACCGTCAACTCCGAGGTGACTTGCGGCGCCTGGGACTCGTGGTGAACCGGATGGTCGACCAACTGTCCCTGTTCACGGGTGAGGTGACCCGTGTCGCACGGGAGGTCGGTACGGAAGGGCGACTCGGCGGGCGGGCCAAGGTGCAGGGCCTGTCGGGCGACTGGCGTTACGTGACCGAGGCCGTCAACACCATGGCGGCACGGTTGACGGCGCAGGTACGCGACATCGCCGTGGTGACGACGGCGGTGGCACGCGGCGACCTGACCCAGCAGGTGACGGTCGAGGCGACCGGCGAGCTGTTGGAACTGAAGCTCACCGTGAACACCATGGTGGACCAGCTTCGCGCGTTCGCGGACGAGGTGACGCGCGTCGCCCGCGAGGTCGGCACGGAAGGGCAGCTGGGCGGGCGTGCTCAGGTGCCCGGGGTCTCCGGCGTGTGGAAGGACCTCACCGACAACGTCAACCTCATGGCTTCCAACCTCACCTCGCAGGTCCGCAACATCGCCCAGGTGACCACCGCCGTCGCCAACGGCGATCTCAGCCAGAAGATCACTGTGGACGCACAGGGCGAAATTCTCCAGCTCAAGAGCACCGTGAACACCATGGTCGACCAGCTGTTGGCGTTCGCGGACGAGGTGACGCGCGTCGCCCGCGAGGTCGGCACCGAGGGGCGATTGGGCGGGCGTGCTCAGGTCCGCGGGGTCTCCGGGGTGTGGAAGGACCTCACCGACAACGTCAACTTCATGGCGGACAACCTGACCTCGCAGGTCCGCAACATCGCCCAGGTCGCCACTGCCGTCGCGCAGGGTGACCTCGGCAAGACGATCACGGTGGAAGCAAAGGGCGAGATCCTGGAGCTGAAGTCGACGATCAACACGATGGTCGACCAGCTCTCGGCGTTCGCGGACGAGGTGACGCGCGTCGCCCGCGAGGTCGGCACCGAGGGGAACCTGGGCGGGCAGGCGCAGGTCCGAGGCGTTTCCGGCGTCTGGAAGGACCTCACCGACAACGTCAACTTCATGGCGCTGAACCTGACTTCGCAGGTCCGCAACATCGCCCAGGTGACCACGGCCGTCGCCAACGGCGACCTGTCGAAGAAGATCGACGTGGACGCGCGCGGCGAGATCCTGGAGCTGAAGGACACCGTCAACACGATGGTCCAGCAACTGCGGGCGTTCGCGGACGAGGTCACCCGTGTTGCCCGCGAGGTCGGCACCGAGGGGGACCTGGGCGGGCGTGCTCAGGTCCGCGGGGTCTCCGGGGTGTGGAAGGACCTCACCGACAACGTCAACTTCATGGCGGACAACCTGACTTCCCAGGTCCGCAACATCGCCCAGGTCGCCACCGCCGTCGCGCAGGGCGACCTGTCGAAGAAGATCGACGTGGACGCGCGCGGCGAGATCCTGGAGCTCAAGACCACCATCAACACAATGGTCGACACACTCTCCTCGTTCTCCTCCGAGGTCACCCGAGTCGCCCGCGAGGTGGGCAGCGAGGGGCAGTTGGGCGGCCAGGCCCGCGTCGAGGGTGTCTATGGAACGTGGAAGCGGCTCACCACCAGCGTCAATGAACTCGCCTCGAACCTCACCACCCAGGTCCGGGCGATCGCCGAGGTCGCCAGCGCCGTTACCCAGGGCGACATGTCCCGCGCCATCTCGGTCGAGGCACAGGGCGAGGTCGCCGAGCTGAAGAACAACGTCAACCTCATGGTGGCCAATCTCCGTGAGACCACCCGCGCCAAGGACTGGCTGGAATCCAACCTCACGCGCATCGCCGGCCTCATGCAGGGCCACCGAGACCTCGTCGAGGTCGCCGACCTGATCCTGCGCGAGCTGACGCCGCTGGTGAACGCGCAGTTCGGGGCGTTCTTCCTGACCGAGGCGGCGGCCAAGCCGGGGGAGGAGCTTCAGTTCATCGCCGGCTACGGCACCGACGCGGTCAGAGGGAGTGGTCCGCTGCCCGAATCCGGGACGCCGGGCCGCGGGCTCATCACCCAGGCCGCCATGGAGAAGAAGCGCATCCTCATCTCCGACGTCCCACCGGACTACATCACCATCAACTCCGGGCTCGGCGCCGCACTTCCGGCCAGCGTCGTCATCCTGCCGATCCTCTTCGAGGACCAGGTACTCGGAGTGATCGAGCTGGCCTCGTTCAGCAAGTTCAGTGACGTACACCTGGCCTTCATCGACCAGTTCGTCACCACCATCGGCGTCTCCATCAACACAATCATCGCCAACTCCCGCACCGAGTCCCTGCTCTCGGAGTCGCAGCGCCTCACCTCCGAGCTGCGCAATCGCTCCGACGAACTCCAGCGGTCCAACGCCGCGCTGGAGGAGAAGGCCGCCCTGCTCGCCACGTCCTCGCAGTACAAGTCCGAGTTTCTGGCGAACATGTCGCACGAGCTGCGCACCCCGCTCAACTCGCTGCTGATCCTGGCCGGTCTGCTTGCCGACAACCCGGATGGCACGCTGTCCGAGCAGGAGGTGCAATTCGCGGCCACCATCCACCGCTCGGGCTCGGATCTGCTGCAGCTGATCAACGACATCCTCGACCTGTCGAAGATCGAGGCAGGCCGGATGGATGTGCGCCCGAGGGCTTTGCCCCTGGCCAAGCTGCTGGACTACGTCCAGGCCACGTTCCGCCCGCTGACCCTCGACCGTGGGCTCGCCTTCGAAGTCACGGTCGGCGAGAACGTGCCGAGCGAGCTGGTCTCGGACGAGCAGCGCCTCCAGCAGATTTTGCGCAATCTGCTGTCCAACGCCGTGAAGTTCACCTCCTCCGGCGGCGTGGAGCTGCGCGTGGAGTGCGTGCCCGGGTCGAAGTTCGAGGACCGGCCGCTGCGGAACGCCGAGACCGTCATCGCGTTCTCGGTCAAGGACACCGGCACCGGGATCCCGCCCGAGAAGTTGTCGGTGATCTTCGACGCGTTCCAGCAGACCGACGGCACCACCAGTCGCAAGTACGGAGGCACCGGGCTCGGGCTGTCCATCAGCCGCGAGATTGCCGGACTGCTCGGTGGCCGGATCGTCGCCGAGAGCGAACTGGGCGTCGGATCCTGCTTCACTCTCTACGTTCCCTCGCGTTACCCCGGCGTCTTCCCCGAGCCCGAGCCGGTGGCACCGCCGGCCGCGCCCGCTGCGCTCCCTGGCCAGGTCGCTCCGTCGTCGCACGCTGCCGCCTATGCGCCGAGCGGCGTCTTCGGTAACGCGGACAGCCTGATCGGCAGGGGAACCCTCGAGGCCGCCGACGTCCGGGACGACACCTGGCCGGAGACGACACGGCTCAAGGAGTGGCTGAGCGGGCGCCCCGGCCACGTGCTGGCAGGGCGCCGCATCCTCATCGTCGACGACGACATCCGGAACGTCTTCGCCCTCACGCATATGCTGGGCCGCGTCGGCATCACCGTGAAGTACGCAGAGAACGGTCGCGAAGGCATCGAGGTCCTCGACCGGTCTCCCGACGTGTCGCTGGTGCTGATGGACATCATGATGCCCGAAATGGATGGATACGAGACGATCCGGACTATCCGGCAAACGCCCCGTCTCGCCGGACTGCCCATCATCGCGCTCACTGCCAAGGCCATGCCGGGCGACCGCGAGAAGGCGATCGAAAGCGGCGCCTCCGACTACGTTCCCAAGCCCGTGGACGTGGACCGTCTGCTGACGGCCATCTGCGACCTGCTCGACCCGCAAGGCGCCACCCCGGCGCCGGAGTCAGGAACGGGCGAAGAACATCCGGCCGAGGAAGACGGCACAGACCCGCCGAGGCGGACGACATGAGCATTGCCACTCCGGAGAAGGCCAGCATCCTGATCGTCGACGACATGGAGGAGAACCTGGTCGCGCTGGAGGCTGTACTCGGCTCGCTCGACCAGCAGCTGGTGCGTGCCCACTCCGGGGAGGAGGCCCTCAAAGCGATGCTGCGCCAGGATTTCGCGGTCGTGCTGCTCGATGTCCTGATGCCTGGCATGGACGGTTTCGAGACCGCCGCCAACATCAAGCGCCTGGATCAGACCAAGGACGTGCCCATCATCTTGCTGACCGGGACCGAGGCCGACACGGACTACCTGTACCGGGGGTATGCGCTCGGCGCCGCCGACTTCCTGACCAAACCCTTCGCCCCGTGGCTGCTGCGTACCAAGGTCAATGTCTTCCTGGACCTGTACCGCAAGAACCGCCAGCTCGCCGCACAGGCCGAGCAGCTGCGGCGGCTGCTGGTCGGGACGCCTACTCCCGCCGCACCGATGGGGCCGGCAGGATCCGTGGAACGCATCGAGGGTGCCCGGGACAGGCTGTCGCGGGGACGGGCCGCAGGCACGGGCGCGGCGCGCAGTGGCGAGCAGCTGGCGGAGATCACCGAGCGGCTCGCCCAGATCGAGCTGCAACTGCGCGACGCCGGAGACAACGAGACCCCCGGTCTCGCCGACCGCATCGCCGACCTCGAACGTGCCGTCCGCAGCCTGCGCGTGGGTCGAGACGCCTAGGGTCTTTCGTTTGGATCAGGCTGGATCAGGGAGCCCCGCGAGCCCAGCATGATCCAAACGAGAGGCCCTAAGGGCTGTCCCGTCATCCCTGGCGGTCGCACGGCGACAGCTACGGCTTCGCTGCGCTGCCGGAACGACGGTTTGCCCGTTTTGACTCCGTCGCCCTGTGAACAACAGTTCCCCGGGCGTTCACGATGCCCTCATGATTGGGCTTCGTACGAGCCGGAACTACGGCTTAGCGTCACAGTGTCCAGTTCGTCCGATGTACATGAGGCTTAAATGTCCCTCCGGCATGCAGTTGCCGCGCTGGCCGTCGTACCCGCGCTCGTGATCCCCACGACGGCCCAGGCGGCCACGGCTCACAACGGCCACGTTCCACCTCAGCAGACCCACTTCGACCTCCAGGCCCACCGCGGTGGCATCGGCATGACCACCGAGGAGTCCCTCGAGGGCTTCGGCAAGGCCCTGCGCCTCGGAGTGACCACCTTGGAGTTGGACACCCAGATCACCAAGGACCAGAAGGTCGTCGTCAACCACGACCGGCAGATCAGCGCCCAGAAGTGCAAGGACACCGGGCCGGTGACGCCGGGCGACCCGATGTACCCGTACGTCGGGAAGTACATCAAGGATCTGACACTGGCCCAGATCAAGACAATGGACTGCGGCTACCAGCAGCTGCCCGGCTTCCCCGACCAGGAGCAGGTCAAGGGCTTCCGGATGGTGGAGCTCAAGGACGTCCTCAATCTGGTCAAGAGTTACAACGCCAAGCAGGTCAAGCTCAACATCGAGACCAAGGTCGAGGCGGGCGCGCCCGAGCAGACCGCGCCGCGCGAGCTGTTCGTCCGCCGCGTCCACGAGGAGATCCACCGCTCGGGGATCGAGCGGCAGGTCACCATCCAGTCCTTCGACTGGGGCGCGCTGAAGGAGATGCACAAGCTCGCGCCGTCCTACCCGCTGGTGGCGCTGACCAACTACGACTTCCTCCAGGTCGGCAAGCCCGGCGCCTCCCCGTGGCTGGGTGGCATCGACGCCGACGACTACGACGGCGACTTCGTCAAGGCCGCCTCCGCTGTCCCCGGTGTCACCGCGCTCTCCCCCAACTACGGCTTCCCGCAGAACGGCACCGTCGCGGACCCGAACTTCCGTTTCTACCCCGACGAGAAGATGATCTCCGAGGCCCACGCCCGCGGCCTGAAGGTCATCCCGTGGACCTGTGACGACAACGCCACCATCGAGGCGCTGATGGACATGGGCGTCGACGGCATCATCACCAACTACCCCAACCACGTACGGGAGATCATGGCCGAGCGCGGCATGCGCCTGCCCAAGGCCTACCGCGCGCCGCACCACCACTGACGAGGCACAGCACGCCACACACGCGCACGTCCCCGGAGCACCGTTGCTCCGGGGACGTACGCCGCGACAGGGCAGCTCGGGTTATCCGACCTCGGCCAGCTCGACGTCCTTCGTCTCCCGGTAGAGGAAGAACGTGACGGTACTGATCAGGCAGAGCGCCACGACGTACCACGGGTACCAGTGGCCGTGACCGTGGGCGGAGAGATACTCGATCAGATAGGGCGCGGTTCCGCCGAACAGAGCGACCGTCAGCGAATAGGGCAGCCCGATCCCGCTCGACCGGAGCCTCGTGGGGAACATCTCCAGCATCGCTGACGGAGCTGCCGCCGCACAGCAGCCGAACAGCAGCAGCGCCGCCGTCATCACCACGAAGAGCCAGAGCGCCGAGCCCGTGATCAGGCTGAAGAACAGCGGTGTGAGGCAGGTGAAGCCGGCGCCGAACGCCAACAGCAGAGGACGACGTCCGAACCGGTCGGAGAGCATGCCGAGCAAGGGAAGCGCGACCACGAAAACCACCTGGGCGCCCATGGAGGCCCACAGAGCGGCATTCGCCGGAACCTTGAAAACATGCTGGGCGTACAGAGGCAGGTACGAAGCGAAGGTGTAATAGACCACGGTCGTCCCCACGGTGAACCCGACCACCCGGGCCGTGGCTCCGGGATGATCGCGCAAGACCTGCCACGCCGGATTCCTGAGCCGCGAGCTTGCAGCGCTGAAGACGTCTGTCTCATCGACGCGCCCGCGCAGGTACCAGCCGTACACGCCGAGCAGGGCGCCGAAGGCGAAGGGGACGCGCCATCCCCAGCTGCTCAGGTCGGCAGCCGGGAGCGCGGTGTGCAGGATCAGCGAGAGGAGCGTGGCCGCCAGCGTGCCGAGGGTCGTGCTGATGTAGATGGCGCTGGAGTACAGACCGCGACGCCCCTTCGGCGAGATCCCGTTCACGTATGTGCTCATCACCGTGATCTCGCCGCCCGCGGACAGTCCTTGAACGGCCCTGGCCAGCACGAGCAGCACCGGCGCCAGCACACCCACCTCCTGGTAGGGCGGCGCGATCGCGATCAGGAGGCTGCCGCCGGCCATCAGCATCAGGGAGAGCCGCAGAGCTGCGGAACGGCCGCGACGGTCGCTGTAGGCCCCGATCAGCGCCCCGCCCAGCGGACGGAAGAGGAACCCGACCGCGAAAATCGCCAGGGCCTGCAGAACAGCCGCTGTCGAAAGGGGAGAAGTCTGCACCGGGGAAGATACCGGCAAGCCGGAACACCACACGGTCCTCCGCCCCCATGGCGTCGTAGGACAGGGAAATCGCCGCGGACACGGCGGATGTGGTGTCGCCGTCGACGGACAGCGCCGCGAGCCGGTTTCCCTGCCGTAGGCGCTCCAGGTAGGCGTCGATCCGGCCACCCGGAGCATTGATCAGGTTGGCCGCGGCGATACGCAGCGCCAGCGGCAGGTACGCGCACAGGGACGCCACCTCGTGCACCACGTGCGGTTCGACCGCCACTGCGGACTGCCGCAGCATGCCGCTGACGAGCTCTCGCGACTCCTCCGGACTGAGGGTGCTGACCTGGATCACCTGCGCCCCGTGGCTGACGGCAAGGGCCCGGAACTGCCGTCGACTGGTGATCAGCACCGAACAACCCGCGTCGCCGGGGATGAGCGGCAGCACTTGGTCGATGCTCGACGCGTTGTCCAGTACCACCAGTACGTTCTTGCCGGTCAGTTTCGATCGGTAGAGATTGACCTGCTCCGTCAGGTAGACGGGGATCTGACCGGCCGGCACGCCGAGACTGCGGAGAAACTGCGAGAGCACCTGTTCCGGGTTGAGCGGCGTATGCTCGTCGACCCGCTCGTAGCCGCGGAGATTGACGTACAACTGCCCGTGCGGAAAATCCGCCTGGACCCGGCGGCCGAGACATACCGCGAGTGCGGTCTTCCCCACACCGGGCGGACCCGAGAGTACGACGACAGGAACCCCGGTGCGGCCGGACGCCGGCGGCAGCTGTGTCTCGATCCGGTCGACGAGTTCGTTCCTCCCCACGAATCCCAGCGCCAGGGGCGGCAGTTGGGCCGGAGCGGTGGCGGCCTCGGCGGTCTCGGGCCGGAGGCCTCCAGGTACTGCCAGACTCGGGTCCGATTCGAGGATGCCGGAGTGCAGGGCCCGCAGTTTCTCGCCGGGCTCGATGCCCAGCTGCTCCACCAGTTCGCGGCGGGCCTGCTGATAGACGTCCAGCGCTTCTGCCTGCCGCCCGGCCCGGTACAGGGCCAGCATCAGCAGGCCCCAGAAGTGTTCGCGCAACGGGTTGTCCATGGCTGCCGTACGCAGCTCCTTCACCAGCTGCGCATGCCGGCCGAGGCCGAGTTCGGTCTCGAAGTACGCCTCCAGGGCGGTGAGTCGCTCGTCCATCAACGCGGGGAGCTCGTCCTGCCGCAAGGTGTCCGAGGGAATGTCCGACAAGGGTGTCCCACGCCATGCATCCAGCGCCTCGGCCAGTAAGCGTGCTCGCTCGGCCGGGGCGTCGGCCTGGCCCGCGGCCCGGACCAGACGGCGGAAGCGACTCAGGTCGAAGTCCCCCTCGGCCAGCTCGATCCGGTAGCCGTTGGGGGGCTGTCACCACAAGAGCGGGATCACCGAGCAGCACGCGCAGTCGTCTGACATACGTATGCAGTGCCCCTCGCGGATTCGACGGCTTCTTCTCGTCCCACAACCAGTCCGCCAAGCGGTCGTTCTCGACGACCGATCCGGTCCGAAGCAGCAATGCCGCCAGCAGAACGCGCAGTTTCCCCGAATCAATTGCTAAGTCTTTACCCGCCATGGAAATGGTGAGCGGGCCCAGAATCCTGAAGTCGCTCTCACCGGAGCATGCGTCGACATTCGTTGTCGCCCCCGTCATACCGTTCTCGACTCCCCCAGTCGTTCATGCCGTACGGTCCATGACGCACGAGCGAAGGGCTTGTGCGGAAGCCCGTTCGGCAGGAAAGCCGAGCTTCGGCGCGAGCCGGGGGCAAGGGGTTGTCCGATTCATCACACGGTATCGTCACGGCGCGAAGAGCGTGCTCTCCGAGATGATGCCCAGCATCTGAAGGAGAGGTTCCGGCCGGTGATCGAAGGAATTCTGCCGAAGGGCGTGGCGGTCGTCGAGGATGTCAGCGACGCCCCGGGGGATATCACCGGGTTGTTTCCCGAGGAAGAAGCCCTCATTTCCACGGCGTTGAGCGAGCGGCGGCACCAATTCGCCGCTGCCCGTGCCTGCGCGCGCCAGGCGATGGAGCGGTTGGGGGAGCCTTCCCGGCCGGTCCCCGCCGACGCGACGGGCGCACCGAAGTGGCCCGCCGGTCTGGTCGGAAGCATCACGCACTGCCGGGGATACCGGGCCGCAGCGCTCGGGCGGAGCGGCGACCTCGTGACACTCGGCATCGACGCCGATCCGAACCTTCCGCTGCGGGAGGGAGTGCTGCCGCTCGTCGCGTCCCCCGAGGAGCAGGCGCGGTTGCGGGATCTCTCCCGCCGGATGCCCGAAGTCCACCTGGACCGCGTGCTTTTCAGTGCCAAGGAGGCAGCCTACAAAGCGTGGTTCCCGCTCCACGGGGTCCGGCTCGGGTTCAAGGACGCGGAACTCATCCTGTCCGGACGGGCCTGCGACGGCCGGCGTGGCGGTTCCGGCGACGTGGCGGCCGGGACCTTCCGGGCCCGGCTGCTTGCCCAGGACATCACACCGCCGCACGCGCCGCTCGAGGTGTTCCAGGGCCGCTGGTCCGTACGGGAATCCTTCATCATGACGGCCGTGGCGCGGATACGGAGGCCGGCCCGGCGGGCCTTTTCAGACGTCTGAAGCCGGGCCGGCGGCCAGGATTTCGGCATCCAGCGGTCCCGCCGAGCCGATGAACCAGCCGATCGCTGTCCACAGCGGTGCCGAGGCGTACGTGTCGTCGAGCCGGTAGGTGCCGTGCATACTCCGCAGCGTCCGCAGGAAACGGTCCTTCTCCTCGCTCTGCCTGCCACTTTCTCCCGGGGCCGGCGTAGCGGCGCTGGCCGGCCGGGCGGCGCTCGTCGGTTCCATCACCGACTCCTGCGAAGGCGGGCAGCCCGGACATGGTCGACGATCAGCGACCTGATCGTCGACGACCAGTGCGGGGGAAAGATGTGTCCCATGCCGGCGATGCTCCACAGGCGTGCGCGCAGGATCGCCCGGTACAGCTGCCGGCCGTGCTCCAGAGGAAACACCGGGTCCTGTTCCCCGTGGACCACGAGCGTCGGTACGTCGAGGGCTCCGATCCGCGCCGTGAGCGGGGGCGTCCGGTCCAGTGCTCCCAAGTGGTGGCCGGCGGTGTCCGGTGCCACGCTCCGGCGCATCATCCGCTGCACCAGGGCCTCCCAGTAGGGCCGGTCGAACGCCACGGTCGGGCCCAGCAGCACCTGCCAGCCGTCGACCGCCGCGGTGAACTGTTCCCGGGCTCCGGCCGGCGGAGACGCCGCGAGCCGGGCCGCCCGGTCGAGCATCGGCTGACGCGGACCGGGCAGTCCCGTCCGCGGAGGCACCCGTACATCGCCGTTCGCATCCGGCGAACTGGAAAGTAGGACAAGGGACCGGACGAGCTCGGGCCGGTGCAGGGCGAGCAACTGGGCCACCATGCCCCCGACGGACTGGCCCACCACGTGCGCCGCGGCCAGGCCGAGTCCGCCGACGACGTCGGCGGCGTCCGCCGCCAGCACGGACAGGTCGTAGTCGCCGTCGGACTTCGATGACTTCCCGGTGTCACGGTGGTCGTAACGCACCACGAAAAACCCGTCGGCGGCCAGCAGTTCGCACAACACCTCCGGCCAGACGATGCCTTGGGCCGTACCGCCCATCACCAGCAGAATCGCGGGATCGGCGGGGTGGCCGAACGTCTCCGTCCACAGCCTTGACCCGTCCCTTGTCGTGATTGACCTCTTCACCGGGCTGCGGTCGCGACGCTCTTCGGCAGCCAGGTCCTGACCGCCCGGAGCCCCAGTCCGTTACCGAGTCGCATGCGTGATTTCCTCCGTGCTCTGTCCGGATGGAGCGGAAGGGAGCAGCCGGGTCCATCCGGAACGGGATGCGTGATCGCTGAGTACCGGGTCGTTGCCGACGACCCCCGCGTTGCCCACGGCGAGCAGCAGGGGAAGGTCCGAGGCGTGATCGCCGTAGGCGAAGCACTCGTCGGGCCGGGCGCCCGTCCTCCTCATCAGGGCACGGGCGGCCGTTGCCTTTCCCTTGCCGATCACTGTGGTGAGGACCTCGCCGGTGTAGCGGCCCGCGACGATCTCGGGCTCCGTACACAGCACGTGATCCGCGCCGACACGGTCGGCGACGGGGTCGAGACAGGCCCGGAACGAGCCCGAAACCAGGGCGATCCGGGTTCCTTCCGCCTGATGCCTCCGGAGTTCCCGCACCACCTCGGCGTGGAAGAAGCCGTCGCGTGCCACCTGCCGGGCGAACCATTTCCGCCCGTTGTCGGCCACCGAGGCCTCCGTCATCCCCGCAAAGTTGCGGTAGTAGATGCGGTTGGTCTCCTCCCGGGGTACGCCGGCCTGCGCCCTGCTCGTCAGCTCGGTTTCCGCCGCGCGATAACGCTCCGGATCGGCCAGGTGGAATGCGAGGAAGGAGAACATGCTCTTGATGTCGATGAGTGTTTCGTCGACGTCGAAGAATGCAACTTTCGTTCCGCTCATACGGTCAGTACCTGCTTCCCAGCGCGGCGGGAAGGGAGCCGAGATCGGCGAGGTCCTGCTCGGTGAGCACGAGGTCCGCCGCCGCCACGTTCTCCCGCAAGTAGCGGGAGTTCTTCGTGCCGGGAATCGGGACGACCCGGTCTCCCTGCGCGAGGGTCCAGGCGATGGCGACCTGAGCGGGCGTCACCGACCGCCGGTCGGCGACTTCCCGGATCACGTCCACGATCCGCTGGTTCGCTTCCATCGCGGAGCGGTGGAAGCGGGGATTGCCCGCCCAGAAGTCGGACGCCTCGAACTGGCCGGTGTGCAGGGTGCCGGTGAGAAAGCCGCGGCCGAGAGGCGCGAAGGGAATGAAGCTCGCCCCCACGCTGTCGCACCATCCCACCATGCCGCCGGCAGGTCCTTCGAGGGAATCGCGCGTCCACAGGGAGAGCTCGGACTGCACGGCGGTCACCGGATGGATCCCATGAGCTTCCACGGCCTGCTCCACAGTGGCCTCGGACAGCCCGAGAAAACGCACCTTTCCCTTCGTCACCAGCTCGGCCATCGCACCCCAGGTCTCGGCCAGCGGCACTGCGGGGTCGATCCGATGGACGTAGAGGTCGATGACGTCGACGTTCAGCCGTCGCAGACTGGCCTCGGCCGCACTGCGCAGGTAGGCGGGCGAGTTGTCGCGATGGGCCGACCGGGCGTCGACGTCGTCGAGCACGATCCCGAACTTCGTCGCAAGGACGACCTCGTCCCGCCGGCCGGCGATCGCCCTGCCCAACAGCGTCTCGTTGTGGCCGCCGCCGTAGAGATCGGCCGTGTCCAGGAGATTGACCCCGAGATCCAGCGCCTCGTTGATGACCCGGAGGGAGCGGTCGTCGTCCCGGGCGGACTCCTGGTAGAGCCAGCTCATGCCCATGCACCCGAGGCCGACGCCGCCGATTTCGAGTCCTGTGTTGCCCAGTTTCCTCAGGCGCATCGTGTGTGCCTCCTTTCGTGATTGCGCGATTTCGCGGTGACGCGGTTGCGTGGGTTACGCGGCCGAGAGCACGAGTGCGGCGTTGTGTCCGCCGAATCCGAGTGACGTGCTCACGGCGATCTCCATGGCCGCCGGTGCCGCCGCTCCCGTCACCACGTCGATGTCGATCTCCGGATCGAGCTGCTCGAGGTTGGCCGTCGGCGGAACCATTCCGTGGTGCAGCGCCAGCGCCGTGAACCCCGCCTCCACCGCCCCCGCTGCGGCGAGCGGGTGTCCGGTGACCCCCTTGGTCGAGGTGACCAGGGGGCGCCCGCCCAGAACCCGGCGCAGTACCCGGCCTTCGGTGACGTCGTTCAGGGGAGTGGACGTTCCGTGTGCGTTCACGTGGTCCACCTCGTCGGGTCCGATCCCGGCGTCGGCGAGGGCGGTGCGCAGGGCGCGTTCCATCCCCGCTCCGCTCGGGTCCGGTGGCGTGGTAGGCGTCCGACGAGGATCCGAAACCGACCACGTGGGCATAGACCGAGGCACCACGGGCACAGGCGTCCTCCGGGCGTTCCAGCACGAGGATGCCGGCGCCGTCCGCCGCGACGAAGCCATCACGCGCCGCGTCGAACGGCCGGGATGCCCCGGCCGGGTCCTCGCCGCGCCCGGACAGCCCGCCCATCCGCTGCAGTCCGGTGATGGTTGCCCGGGTCAGCGCGGACTCGGTGCCACCGGCCAGCACCACATCACACGTGCCGGACCTCAGAAGGTCCCTGGCCAGTCCGATGGCGGTGGTGCCCGACGCGCAGGCAGTGGCCGTGACCATGCTGGGGCCGAAGGCCTTGACGTCGATGGCCAGATAGCCGGCGACCATGTTCGACATCGCCATGGGGATCATCAGGGGAGAGACGCTCTTCGGCGTGTCCTCAAGGAACCTGCGGTGCTGCAGCTCCCAAGTCGCGCTGCCGCCCAGTGAGTTGCCCACGACGACTCCGACGCGGGCGCCGTCCCAGGTGTCCGGGTCCAGTCCGGCGTCGGCCACGGCCTGGCGGGCTGCCACGATCGCCAGCTGGGTGAACCGGTCGAGTCGCCATGCACTGCCCGGCCCCAGCAGAGATCCGGCGTCGAAGCCCGGGACACGGCACGAGAAGTCGACGGGAAGACCGGCGAGTTCCGGATCACGGGAGGCGGTCGCCTGCCCGGAACACACCCTTTCCCAGCCCGTCTCCGTGTCGATGCCGGCGGCGGTGACGAGACCGAGACCGGTGATCGCCACGCCGAAGGGCCGCTTCGATGGGAGCGTCACGCCCGCACGCCCTGGGACTCGATCAGTTCGACGGTGCCGGCGAGGGTCGTCTCGCCCTGAAGGGCATCGTCGCCCAGGTCGGCTCCCAGCTCCTTGTTGAGGATCATCGTCAGCTCTATCAGGGCGAGAGAGTCCAGCGCGAGATCCTTGTACGTCATCTCCGGCGCGATTTTCTCGGCGGGCACCCCGAGCTGCGTGACGAGCAGTTCGGCGAGCTTTTCCTGCACTGCACTCATGGTTCTTCCTTCAGTTCGCGTGTGTGGACAGAGATTTCGCCGGGAGTCCCGGCAGCGGCTCGACGGACAGCCGGGGAAACTCCAGGGCGGCCGCTCCCCAGGTGAGCCCGCCGCCGAACCCACAGAGCAGCACCCGGTCACCCGGTGTGATCTCTCCTGCGTGCACGCCGTCGACCAACGCCAGCGGGATCGAGGCGGCAACGGTGTTGCCGACCCGGTCGAGGTTGACCACCAGCCGGTCGTCGGGCAAGCCGAGTTCGGCCCCCACGGCCGACAGGATGCGCACATTCGCCTGGTGGGCGACGAGCCGGTCGACGGTGTCGACGGGCCAGCCGATGCGGTGGGCCAGCCTCCGGGAGGACTCGCTCATCCGCGTCACCGCGTTACGGAACACCGAGCGGCCCTGCATGGTGAAGTACAGGTCATCAGCTTCGACGACGCCTCGTGAGCGGTGCTCGGACCCACCGCCCGGCACGGTGATCATGTCGGCCTGGGAGCCGTCGCTGCCCAGGTCGAATCCGAGCAGCGCCCCCGGCTCATCGGCGGTTCCCGCGCGCAGCGCCACCGCCCCGGCCCCGTCGCCGAAGATCGCCCTGGTCGTACGGTCTTCCGGGTTCAGAATGGTGGAGAAGGTGTCCGCGCCGATCACCAGTGCGCTGTCGGCGATCCCCGCACTGATCATGCTCGACGCACCGGCCAGCGCGTACACGAAGCCGGTGCAGACGGCGGCCACGTCGAACGCGGGTATCTCACCGAGTCCCAGTCGGCTGGCGACTTCGGGCGCCGTGGCCGGGCACGGGTGATCCGGGGTGCTCGTCGCGAGCACCAGGAGACCGACCGAGGACCTCCCCGCCGAAGCGAGGGCGCGCGCGCCGGCCTCGACCGCGATGCCCGAGGTGGAGAGTCCGGGAGGGACCACGAACCGCTGACGTATCCCCGTCCGGGTGGTGATCCACTCATCAGTGGTGTCGAGCTGCACGGCGAGGTCGTCATTGGTCACCCTGACCGGCGGCAGCCAGCCCCCCAGCCCGGCCACCACCGCTGCCCGTCCGGTCACCGCGCACTCCGGTGGGATGCCGGGGCCGCGGAGGTGTCCATGGTTCCGGCGGCGATCTCCTCGCCGTTCTGACGAACCGAGATCCTGAAGGTCTGGATCCCCTCGTTCCGGCCTTCGGGGACAGCGCTCACGGACGTCTGCGCGTCGAGCTCGGCGAACTTGGAGAAACCGAGATCGAAGCCGACCACCGAGGTCTCTGCCGCGGTCCGTCCGAGGAACTCCGCCCCGGCCAGCAGGCACACCTGACGAGCGGCCTCCGTGAGGACCATGCCGGGCACATGGTCCTGCGCGTGGTCGAACATGCTCACGTTGTCGTTCGGGACACGGACACCGGCCGTGATGCCCTTCTCGTCGCGCGCAGGATCAACCAGCAGGGCATTGACGCCGTTTGCCCTCCCGACGTTCCGCGGGTCGACGGTCGCCGGCGTGACCGGCATATCGTCCGATGAGATGGGCGCGCTGCCCCGCCGCGCCGACCGTATGTAGGAATACGTCGCGGAGGAGAGGTAGCCCACCTCCATGTGGATGTCCCCGACCGGCTCACCGCCGACCAGGAGACCCACGTCGTACGCGACGGAACGGGCGGGTGCCGACGATCCGAAGGCCCGATCGGTCGTCATCTCCATGGTCAGCTCGGCAGACGCGCCGGCATGCGCGGCGAACAGGCCGGGCAGCCGCATCGACCACGACTGCAGGACGAACTTGGTGTCGTCGTCCACGCCGACGTGGACGTGCGCGCCGTACGTCTCGGCCTGCCGCGCACACTCCAGGAGCAGAATCGGGTCGATCACGGTGTGTCCGACGTGATCCGTGAAGTAGGCGTGCGAGGAGGGGAGCTGAGCCCCTGCCTTGAAGCTCTTCCCGCCCACCGCGGCGGTGTCGGTGAGAAACACTTCCGACAGCGCCCGACGGTGGACCAGACGCCGGTCGACGGACCGGACGAACTGGAGCTCCCGTACGCCGGGATCGATGGCACTTGTGGACACCGTCATCGACGGATTCCCCCTCTCCGAAATGCGCGGTGCTTCCCCTCCGGTGCTCACGGATTTCTCGTGGTGCACCGGTGTACGGAAGCGTTCGCGACTGACGGGAGGAGAAGTTATCGACGGGTTCTTTCATCTCACTGACAGCAGGAGCAAGCCACTGTCAGTGGTTGGGCGGACCCGGAGAGACGCGAAGGCCAGCATCGACGGGAGCACGGACGGACCTCGTTGCGGGGCTGTCCCGAAGGCCGGGACACAGGTCGAGGAAGCAGTCGCCGTGGTCACGCGTGGAGACCGTCCGATGCTGAGGACGAGTCTGCGCGGAGTGTCAGGCGACGACACGGCCGCGCAGGATGATGCGGCTGGGGTGGGGCAGCACTGAAGCGTTGAGGGTCGGGTCGGTGTCATAGGCGACGAGGTCGGCGGGGCCTCCGTCGACCAGTCCGGGCAGACCGAGCCAGGATCGGGCCGTCCACGAAGCCGCGCCCAGAGCCGCTTCGGCCGACAGCCCGGCGCGGACCAGCCATTCGACCTCTGACGTGACTGTGCCGCACGGGAAGCTGTCGGTGCCTGCCAGTACGGTGACGCCGGCTTCGTGTGCGGCCCTGATGTTGGGCAGCAACCCTTCCCATCCGGCCAGCCACCAGTCCCGGCGGGCGCTCGGCTCTGCGGCGCGCCATCGACCGGCCCCGGCGCCGAAGACGCTCAGTGTCGGGACGAATGCGGTGCCTTGGGCGACCATCAGGTCGATCAGGCCTGGATCCAGGTGCAGGCCGTGCTCCAGGCTGTCGACACCGGCTTGAACGGCATTCCGACTGCCGTCAGCGGTCTCGCAGTGAGCGGCCACCCGGCCGCCGATGGCGTGCACGGCCTGCACGACGGCGGTGAGGATCTCCTGAGGCAACGGCGGCGCGTCGTACTTCCAGTCGGCGATGACTTTGCACCACCCCGAGGACGCCTTGGCTTCCTCGACAGCGGCATCCACCAGACCGCCCTCGCTGACGTCACTCCCGACCCCGGGAAAGAAGCGGCCGGGAGTGGCCAGCCAGCGTCCGGCCGAGTGGACCCGCGGCAGGTCCGGATCCTCGTCCACCCAGCCCGGGATGGGCGCGGCAGTCCCCGGTGTCCGGACCAGCAACACGCCGGCGTCGCGGTGGTCCGTCAGGTGCCGGCGGAGCACCTCGTCACTGAACGGGACATCGAGGTCTTCGGTGCCCGGATGGGTGTGCACGTCGACCAGGCCGGGCAGCAGCCAACCCCCATCGACGACGAGTTCCGCGCCCGGGACCGGTTCGCTGCGCAAACGGTCTCCATCGATCCAGAAGGACCGCTCCTCCCGCTCCGGCAACACGACACCTCGCACCTGCAGTACCACCGGCAACCGTCCCCTCGAACCTATCCGTTGGACGATTTCGCCGATCCTGCGAGGCGGTCGAGTCAGCTGAAGGTCGGGTCGGGCGGATACGGGCCCGGTGGAGCCGCTGGAGCGAGGTGACCTCGGTCTGTTCGCGGAAGCGCCGGATCAGGGTCCGGATGCTGATTCCGGCCTGAGCGACGATGTCGGCGAGGGTCAGATCGCGGCTCGGATTGTCCTGGAGCCAGGTGAGCAGGGCCTCGAGCGCGGAGCCGTGCGAGGTGGGTGGCGGCCGGCGGGAAGGCACCCCTGCAGATCGAGACGATACGGGTGCGTCCTACGCCACGGCGCGCAGCGCGTCACGGACAGCGGGGGTGAGCGGGGCGGCGGGGTTGGCGGTGCCGGGCGCGACGATCGCGTCGGCGCCCGTGAGCCCGACCCGGTTCAGTCGAGATGGTCGTACCTGTCGGGCTCCCAGTCGGCGAACAGTGTCAGCGCCTTCTCCGTCTCGGTGCGTTCCGGTGTGGTGGACGTGGCCGGCCACCAGTTCTCCACCTGATGGGCGTCCACGAGGACGAAGCCGCGGTACCCGTCGAAGTCACCGGGGTCACTTGCCACACCGATATGGATGGGTGCGTCATCGGGCAGATCTTTGAGGGCGTCGCGCAGCTGGGCGGCATTCCAGATGTGAGGCGCGTGCTCGAAGGTGTCGGTCATGCGCACAGGTTGCCGGAAGGGGCTGTCCTGCCGGCGGAGACACGGCTGCTTCCCCGGCTAAAGCGCTGATCCGGTGCAACGGTGGGGCAAGGACCGGACCACTCTGCCTTCGTGAGGTGTGAGGCGACGTCGACCCGAGTGACGACGGTGCGTAACCACATATCGGCGGTGTGGTTGTATCGCCGGATGGTGTAGCGGTGGATCATGCTGCCCCGCTCCGTGTGGCCGGCATGGCCGGTGCCGTCGAGGCTGACTCAGGTGAACGGCGCCCGTTCGACGGGCGTGGGATCGGCGCGGAGAATGAGTGAACAGGATGCCCCGGCAGTGAGCGGCCGGGCGTCGGTGAGGCGGTGGTGACCCGCCGGCAAGGTGGTGACGATGCCGACGTGGCGATTGCGGGACTTCCGCGACGACGATCTGGACCGTGCCATTCAGATCTGGGACCAGGACCGGCAGGCGGACGATTCACCCCCTGCGTTCTCCGTCTCCGAAGTGATGGCCGCGGCCCGCACGGGTGAGCCTGCCGTGGTCGCCATGGTCGGCGATGACATGGTGGGCATGGCCGTGGCTCAGTGCCAGGGCGATCGGGCCTGGATCACGCTGGTGGCCCTGGGCGGGGCGTGGCGCAACCGCGGGATCGGCAGCGCCCTGATCGCCGAACTCGAGCGGCGCCTGCGGCCGCAGGGCGTACGCCGCATCAGTGCGCTGCTCGCACCGGGGGCCACCGGATCCACAGCCCTGGAAAACTCTGGCTACCGCACGCGCACCGGATTGATCCTTTACGAGAAGGTGGAGCATTTCGGCGCGAGCAATGCGGGTCTGCTCGCGGAGCTCGGCGGCAGGCTGCTGCCGCCGGGACTGTGGGATGCCCTGGCGGGCATGGAGAAGGAAAAGGACGCCATCGAGCGGCGCATCGTGCTGCCCCTGTCCGAGCCCGTACTGGCCGACCGGTACGGAGTGACGCCGCCCAAGGCGGTCATCCTCTTCGGCCCGCCGGGTACCGGCAAGACCAGCTTCGCCAAAGCCGTCGCCTCCCGGCTGGAGTGGCCCTTCGTGGAGCTCTTCCCCTCCCGGCTCGCCGCAGAAGGCCCCGGAGGCCTGGCCACCGCGCTACGGGACACGTTCGCCGAGCTGGCCGATCTGGAGACCGTCGTGCTGTTCCTCGACGAAGTCGAGGAAATCGCCGGCGTCCGCTCCGGCTCGGCCGCAGGCCCCGGCCACGGAGTCACCAACGAACTGCTCAAGCTGATCCCCGGCTTCCGCGACCACGACGACCGCCTGCTGATCTGCGCGACCAACTCCATCCGCTCCATCGATCCGGCGTTCCTGCGCCCCGGCCGCTTCGACTACGTCCTTCCGGTCGGTCCCCCCGACCCCGTCGCCCGGTCGGCCATCTGGCAGCGCTATCTCGGCCCCGCTGCCGACAGCATCGAGCCGTCCTCACTGGTCGAGGCCAGCGAGATGTTCACTCCGGCCGACATCGAGTTCGCGGCCCGCAAGGGCGCCCACGCCGCGTTCGAACGCGAAGTGGCCGACCGCAACGGCGCGCAGCCCAGCACCGAGGACTACCTCGCCGCCATCGCCGACACGCGTCCCACACTCACCGATCAGGCCCTCACCGAATTCAGCGAGGACATCGAGCACTACGTGCGTATGTGATCCGCGCACCGCTCCCCAGGACGGAACGCCGTTTCATGGCGCTTCACCGACGGCAGGGGCGGTCGGGAGGGGCTGCTCCACCCAGATGGTCTTGCCGGTGGGCGTGTAGCGCGTGCCCCACTGCTGTGCGACCTGGGCGACGATGAACAGGCCGCGGCCGCTCTCGTCGTCCGTGGCGGCGTGGCGCAGATGGGGTGAGGTGTGCCCGGTGTCGGCGACCTCGCAGGTGAGGGTCTGGTCGCGGATGAGCCGGACGTGGATCGGTCCGGCGGCGTAGCGCATGGCATTGGTGACCAGCTCACTGACGATGAGTTCGGTGGTGAACGACAGCTCGTCCAGTCCCCACGCTTCGAGTTGCTTCGTGGCCAGGGCGCGGGCCTTGCCGACCATCGCCGGCTCCGCGGTCAGTTCCCACCCAGCCACCTGGTCCTCGCCGAGCATTCGTGTGCGTACGAGGAGCAGGACCGCGTCGTCGTTCGCCGGCCCCGGCACCAGGGTCGCGACTGCGCGGTCACAGAGTTCTTCCAGGGGACGCCGGTCCTGGGCGAGGGTTTCGGCGAGCAGGCCGAGTCCGACGTCGAGGTCGTCGGCGGCCGTCTGGACGAGGCCGTCGGTGAAGAGGGCGACGAGGCTGTCCTGCGGCAGCTGGAATTCCCTGCTCTCGTAGGGCAGACCGCCCATGCCCAGCGGAGGGCCCGGCGGGAGCTCCGGGTAGGTGGTTGCGCCGCTGTCCGGCAGGACGAGCGCAGCCAGCGAATGGCCGGCACGCACCATGCTGCACTTTCCCGACACCGGGTCGTACACCGCGTACAGGCACGTCACCTCCAGGGCTTCGTCCTCCCCGAGCCGGGAGCCGCCTGCACCTTGAAAGCCCGCCCTTTCCTTGGCGGTCAGCCCGACCAGGTCGTCCAGGCGCGAGAGCAGCTCGTCCGGGGCGAGGTCCAGGCGGGCGAGGACGCGTACGCCGGTGCACAGGCGCCCCATGGTGGCGGCGGCCAGCAGTCCGTGGCCGGTCACCTCCCCGACGACAAGGCCGACACGTGTTCCCGACAGTGGGATGACGTCGAACCAGTCACCACCCACCCCGGACCGGCTGTCGGCGGGCACATAGCGGCTCGCCATCTCGACAGCGGTCTGCTGCGGCAGCCGGTGAGGCAGCATGCTGCGCTGAAGCCTGAGGGCCGCGGTGTGCTCGCGCGTGACAACCAGCATCAGCACGACGCCGAGCAGCAGGGCTCCGAGGCCCACGACGGTCACCCCGCCCGTCCGTCCGATGAACGGCAGATCGATGGAGGTCTCACCGTAGCCGGGGTTGGCGTACACGCCGAAAGCGGCGTAGCAGAAGAGGAAGAGCATCGTCAGCCCGCCCAGACCTGGCAGCAGGCCCTTGAACAGGAAGTCTTTGCGGCTGCGGGTGAGCACCCTGCGGAAGTACCAGACACAGGCGAAGCCGGTGAGGCCGTAGTAGAACGCGATCGCGAGGCCGACCGACTCGATGGAGTCGGCCAGGACGTTGCGGCTGATCGCCGTCAGGAGGACGAAGAAGCCGATGGAGACCAGGCCCAAGCCGATGGTCGACCAGGTCGGGGTGAGGAATTTGCGGTGCACGCGGGCGAATCGGGAGGGGACGGCCTTGTGCGCGGCCATGGAGAAGACGGTCCGGGCCATAGGGAGGATGGTGGTCTGGGTGGAGGCCACCGCGGAGGTCAGCACCATGAGGATGAGTAGCTTGGAGAGGAAGAGCCCCGGACCGTGGTCGCCGAAGACGGCGTTGCCCAGGCCCGAGAGCACGTCGTCCGCGTTGTCCCTGTTGCCCAGCCCGAGTCCGGCGGAGCCGACTCCGGCGAAAGCCTGCGCCGAGGTGGTGACCAGGGCGTAGATGACCAGCAGCAGCACAACGGAAATGACGGCGGCGCGCCCGGGGATACGCGTGCTGTCCACGGTCTCCTCGTTGACCGTGACGGCGGTGTCCCAGCCCCAGTAGATGAAGACGGCGGCGAGGATGCCCGAGGTCAGCGCTTCGGCCGATGGCACGTGGAGGGGGTTGAACCAGGAGGCGGAGACATGGATCGCCGTCTCGGGGCTGCTGGTATAGACCTTGATCAGGGCGGTGACGGCGAACAGCACCAGTACGGCGACTTCGATGAACAGGAGCCAGCGCTGGACGGCAGCCGAGATCTCGATGCCGACGTAGCAGATCGCGGTCATCACGATGATCCAGACGACGCCCGCGAGGGTGGTCCACACCCTGTTCTCCGTGAGTGAGTCATAGCCCAGGAGCCGGAAGCCGTAGACGCCGGCGATCTCGGCGAGGTTCGCCATGACGATGACGTCGGCGACGATGATGCCCCAGCCGCCCATCCAGCCGGTGCGCGGACCGAAGGCACGGGACGCCCAGGTGAAGGTGGTCCCGCAGTCGGCGTTGCTCGCGTTGAGTTCCTTGTAGGCGTACGCGATCAGCAGCATCGGGATGAAGGCCAGCATCGTGATGACCGGGGCCTGCAGGCCGACGCCCGCCACGATGAGTCCGAGCGTAGCCGCGAGGCTGTACGCCGGGGCCGTGGACGCCAGGCCGATGGCAACGGAGGAGCACAGTCCCAGGGCGCCGGATTTGAGCCCTTTCCTACCCGCGCCTGAGCCGAGCGCGAGCCGCGCGTCGGACGCAGCGGGGGTACGGGAGAGCTTCACACCGGATGCCAACCTCCTCATTTGCCTTCAGATCACCATTTTCGCCGCAGGCGAGAAGGCCTGCCACGGGAAACCGGCTGGATGATCCACGCCGCTGTCAGCAGGACCGGCCGTCCGTCGGGCGAGCCCGCTCCGGCCAGCGAACCGTCTTGCGCTGGGATACCGACGGGGCGGGGAGGAGTATGGGGTTATCCGGAGCTGCAAGGAGACCGGCGCAACCGAAGGCTGACAGGAGGTCCCGCGTCGGTTGGCAGGCGGAGGGAGTGCCTTGCATGAACAGCGTCGAATCCTTCCGGTCCGACATCGGCCGACTGCGCCCCACGCGTTCACGCCCGGGTGGGCTGCTGGATCTGCTGACCGTCGCCGCAGTGGTGCTGGACACCGACGGACGGGTCGTGTTCTGGAGCCCGCAGGCCGAGGAGCTGTTCGGCTACACCGCCCAGGAGGCTCTGGGTCAGTACGCGGCGCAACTGATGGTCGACGAGGAGCACCTGGAACTGGTGATCAACCTGTTCGCCGAGGTGATGGAAACGGGCGAGAGCTGGGCCGGTGCCTTCCCCATCCGGCACAAGGACGGCAGCACCCGGCTGGTCGAGTTCCGCAACATGCGGCTGCTGGACGGCCTCGGCGACGTATACGCCCTGGGCATCGCGACCGACCACACCACCCTCCAGCAGTTCGAGACCGAGCTCGCGCTGTCCGAGCGGCTGGTCTCCCAGTCCCCGATCGGGCTCAAAGTCATGGACACCGACCTGCGGTACGTGACCGTCAACCCGGCCTTGGCCCACATCAACGGCCTGCCCGCCGCCGACCACATCGGCCGGAACGTTCATGAAGCCCTGCCCTTCCTGGACACCAAAGCGATCGAGTCCGTGATGCGCCAGGTGCTGGCCACCGGCAAGCCAGTCCTGGACCGGTACGTCGTCGGCCGCACCCCCGCCGAACCCATGACCGAGCACGCGTGGTCCACCTCGTATTTCCGGCTGGAGGACCGCGCCGGGCGGGTGCTCGGCGTGGCTGCCTCGGTCGTGGACATCACCGAGCGGCACCGTGCGGCCACCCAGGCCGCACGCGCTCGGCAGCGCCTTGCCCTCATCGCCAACGCTTCCGCTCGCGTCGGCACCACCCTGGAGGTGGACCGGACCGCGCGGGAGCTGGCCGAGGCCGCGGTGCCGGACCTCGCCGACGTGGTCGCGGTGGACGTGCTCGACTCCATCCTGGCCCTGCGCCGCTCGGCCGCGCCCGCGACCGGCCCGGAACTCTTCCGCGCCCTCGCCGTCCTCGCCGCCTATCCCACCGCGGTCGTCAGCGCCGCCGACAGACCCGGAGACCTGGCCACGTATGGCGCTGACCGCCTGGTCACGCAGTGCGTACACACGGGTCGCCCGGTGCTGGTGCCGCACGTGGCCGAGCAGGATCTGCCCCGCATCGCTCGTGACCCGGCGGCCGCCGCCCTGCTGGCCGAGGCCGGCGTCCATTCGTATCTTGCGGTCCCCCTGATCGCCCGCGGCGAGGTCCTCGGCGCCGTGGACCTCATACGTGCCCGTAACCCGCTGCCCTTCGACGAGGACGACGCCACCCTGGCCGGTGAGCTCGCCGCCCGCGCCGCGGTGTGCATCGACAACGCGCGTTGGTTCCAGAGCGTGCGCAACATCGCGGTCACCCTCCAACGCAGCTTGCTCCCGGACCACCCCCCGCACCATGAGGGCCTGGACGTCGCCTCCCGCTATGAACCCGCAGGAGCTGCCAGTGAGGTCGGCGGGGACTGGTTCGACGTCATCGCCCTGGACGACGGCAAGACCGCCCTGGTGGTGGGCGACGTGATGGGCAGCGGCATCGACGCCGCCGCGACCATGGGCCGACTGCGCACCGCGACGTGCACGCTGGCCGATCTCGACCTGGATCCGGCACAGGTGCTCCGACAGCTCGACAAGACCACCACACGCCTGGAGCACTACATCGCAACCTGCGTCTACGCCGTCTACGACCCTCGCCGCGCGGAGTGCCGCATCGCCACAGCAGGACACATGCCTCCCGTCCTCGTACGCACCGGCCATCCCCCGGAACTGCTCGACCTGCCCACCGGCGTCCCGCTCGGCGTCGGCGGTGTTACCTTCGAAGCCGGCACCATCGGATTGGGGCAGGGCGATCTGCTCGTCCTCTATACCGACGGCCTGGTCGAAACCCGCGAACACCCCATCGACGAGCGCCTGAACAGACTCCTCCAGTTGCTGGACGGCCCCCGGCGCCCCGTGGAAGAGACATGCGACCGGCTCCTCAGCGCACTGCGCGACCCGGAGCACCACGATGACGTGGCTCTGCTCATCGCGCGTCCTCGGACACGGTCCCGCTGAAGCCTCCGCCACCGCCGTGACCGGCACCGCCCCGAGGGAAACACCGCTTCCTCACCCCGTCGAGCAGGCGGTTCCGCTGAGCCTGCGACGTCGCCGGACCAGCACCGGTCAGGGCGAGCGCGGTCGTCCCGTCGAGCACCGCCCGGTCGGCTCCCGGGCTCAGCGTGGCTCCGCCGCCGGACGGACCGGCGGACGACGGCTACTTCCGCGACCCGGACGCCGTGCCGGATCCCCTTGCCGAGAAGGTCCGTGCGGCGGGAGGCAGTCCGCAGACCTGGTACGACAACCGGCGGCCGGTACGCCCGTGGATGGCCGCGGCAGAGTCGCACGGCAGTTGGACGGCCGTCCGGATTCCCCCGGATGGCGGGATCGCTCCACGAACGGCTGGTCAACGAACAGCGCTTTGCGGACACCCTTGATGGGGCTGGTCACGTCAGCCGGGCTGCTGCCGCCGGGAGAGGCGACGGAACTGGTCCAGGACCGGGTACAGGTCCTCCGCCGGCTGGTGGAGGACCTGCTGGAAGTGTCCCGACTGGATGCGGGTGCCGAGCGGGCCGAGTCGATGCCCGTGCCACTGGGGGAGGTGGTACAGGACTCCGTGCAGCGCGCCGGCCTTGCCGCGAGCGTGCACACGTCCGATGCCGACTGGGCAGAGGCCGATCCGCGCCGCCTGGACCGGATCCTGGTCAATCTGATCGTCAACGCACACCGGCACGGGCAGCCACCGGTCGTCGTCGATGTCTCGGGCGCGAGCGTGACCGTGCGCGATCATGGCCCTGGATTCCCGTCGGACCTGATCGCGCACGGACCGCAGCGATTCCGTACAGGTGCCGCCGAGCGAGGCCAGGGCCACGGGCTGGGGCTGACCATCGCCCTGGGCCAGGCCCAGGTGATCGGCGCCCGGCTGGACTTCGCGAACGCCCCGGAGGGCGGAGCCGTCGCGCGACTCACACTGCCTGCCGCTTCCCGCCCATGAACCTCCGAGCAGGGTGTTGCCACGGCACCGTTGCGGTCCGGGAGCGTCTCGCGGGCCTTGAGCGCGATACGGGCGTGATGACGGGTGCCGTCACGCCCAGGGGTCGAAGGGGATACCGCTGGGCTTGGACGCGTTGAGGAGGTTCTCGAACCGCGAGTCCGTGATCTTGATGGTCGCGGAGCCGAAGTCCGCGTTCATCAGCCTGTCACGCAGCCAAGTGCTGGGCCAGCCGTTCCAGTCGACGATGGGGGGCTGGCGCCAGCTGTGGTAATGGTTCTCCGGCGGCTCGTCATTTCCGTTGGCGAGCCGGAAGAAGTGGGTGCCGGCGCCGTCCTTGTGGTAAACGACCTTGGGGTGCGTTCCGTCGAAGCGTACTTGTGAACGCGGATACGTCACCTGGTAGTTGTGTTGCGTCGTCGTCAGGTACTCGACCTGGTTGGACGCCACGTCGATCCACGATATGACGTGCTCGAAGTCGTGACGATGGCCACCGAGGCCGCTGCCGTTCACGGCCTGGTCCTTCTCGAAGTAGCTGGCGTACACGACGGCACACCAGCCGTTGTTGCACTTCGAGCGGGCGTAGGTTTGAGAGTTGTCAAGATCCCACTGGTCATGGCAACTACCGTTGACGGCACCCGTCGTGTTCAGTCCGGGGGAGAGGGTCCCGTCCGGACCTATGGCGGGGGTGGCGTAACAGCCGTCCCCGTCGTAGTCGAAGGCCGGTGAGAAGGACGCCTCCCACCCTCCGGCGTTCTGGGGCAGGTTACCCGGTGGCTCGGAGTGAGCCGCTGACGTGGGGAGCAGCACGGCCAGAGCGGTCGCGCCGAGCACGGTCCCCAGGCGGGAGCGGCTGTGCGTGAAGAGGGATGCACCTCTCCCTTCCGGAACGGCCGCGGACTTTGACGTCTTTGCGATCGACTTCATTGCTGACAGGCATCTCATTTTTCGCATTTTTTGAAGTCCTCATTCCATGAGTTGATTTCGTGCGAAAGATGGCTGAGAGGTTGAATATCGGTGCAGTTCTCCGCGCTGGTGTGGAGCACACCTCGCAACTGACGAGATGTCACGGGGATCCATGTCCGCACAAGTCCCCAAGCCTGGTGAGGTCTGCGTCATCAGTGGCCTCGATCGTCAGAGAACTTCCGTGCGGATCCGTTGCGCCGGCATTGCTCCTTCATAGACGCCCGACCGGTCATGCGCCAGTGGCATCGCCCGGCAGGCCGACGATTCCCCATGAGGGCAACCGGCTTGTCGGTCAGGCGGAGAGCCGGACCTGCGGGCGATGCTCTGGTTCATCCTCACTGTCAGAAGGTGAGGCTCCAGCTGTCGAGGTAGCCGGGGTCGACGGTGAAGATGCCGGGGGTGTTGTCCTGGACCCGGAGCTTCCAGGTGCCGTTGGCGGGGACCGCCGACGCGTCGACCGTGTAGGTGGTGTGCAGCTCTCCCTCGCCGATGTCCCAGTACCAGTTCTTGACCGGGATCTCCGTGCCGTTCTCGCTGACCAGGGTGACCACGGCCTTGGTGACGGTACGGGCCGCGCCCTGCTCGTGGACCACCAGGTCGCCGCCGACGACGGGCAGAACGGCGTAGGTGCGCTCGTAGCGGGTGTGCACGGTGCCGTCGGCGTCCTTGACGACGTCCTTGGGTATCAGCTCCTCCCGATCGCTCAGCTTCAGCGAACGGGCGGTGGTGGCGCGTGCGTCGGTCGCGGCCTCGAGCAGCTTCCTGCGCTGCGCGGTGGAGAGCGTGACGGACCGGGCGCCGGACCGGGGCTCCGCGGTGATCTGCCGGCCGGACTGCTCTCTGACAACGTTATCGAAGGAGGCGCCGGAGGCGGGAAGCGTCGTCGCGAGGAGCGCGGTCATGGCCAGGGCAGCAGTGGCAGCCACCCGTCCACGGGGGGAATGGGCGCGGCGGGCGGGTGGGGCTGAGGTGAAGCGGATCTGGTGGAAGGGGTGTTCGTCGTCACGTTCGGGAACTCCTTCTGTCCACACGTCTGTTGACGGGCGGCGGGGACGGGAGAGGGAAGACCGGAATGAAGTGCCTTCGGTGACACGGCATGCGGTGGTGGCCGTGTGACGAGGGGGATCGTGTCAGTGAAGCGTTCCACTGTCACTACTGCGGTGATCATTATCCGAAAGTCGGTGCAATGTTCATGGCGACCAGCTGGTGCGCGTAGTCGATCACGTGCGTGTTTACCCGTCGGCAACACGACGCATCTCGGCCAGGCCGATCAATTCCAGCCACGCTGCTTGCTGTTGCTGCTCCGTCCTTCACCCGGCTGTGGCTTGCACGTCTGAGGCCGTGGGTTGTCGCTGTTGGGACATGGCTCATATGCGTCACTGCCGTGTGGTCTGCGAGGCGGGCCATTCCGTAGCGTTCGGAAGGCGATCTCTTGTCAACCTGCGCGCAGGACATCACCAGGGCCTTCGGCCTGAAGTGACGGTCGGCTGAGCACGGCGAGGGCGGGAGGGCGTCCGGCGGAGCGGAGAAGGGCGTCGCGCCGGGTGCCGACCTGCACATCGGCAAGGTGCTCTCCGACGACGGCTACGGCCAGGACTCCTGGGTGCTGGCCGGAATGGAGTGGGCCGCCGTCGACCAGCACGCGAAGATCATCAGCATGAGCCTGGGCTCCGGAACCCCGTCGGACGGCACGGACCCCCTGAGCGAGGCCGTCGACCGCCTGAGCGCCGAGACGGGCGCGCTGTTCGTGGTCGCCGCCGATGACTCCGGGGCGGCGAACAGCATCGGCGGCCCCGGCGCCGCCGACACCGCCCTCACGGTGGGAGCGGTGGACTCCACCGACGACGTCGCCTGGTTCTCCAGCCAAGGTCCGCGGGTCGGCGACGGCGGGCTCAAGCCGGAGATCACCGCCCCCGGCGTCGACGTGCTGGCGGCACGCTCCCAGTACGCCCCCGAAGGCGAAGGCAGCTACCAGACGCTGTGCGGAACCTCGCACCGAAGCCGCGGACGCTGCCGACGACCGACGCGCCGCAAGGCAAGCCACCGGGGATTCACGCACCTACCGAAGAACCCGCCGTTGAGGACGAGAGCCCCGAGGCGGATGTGAAGCTCACCAAGTGCGTGGTGGATTCGCTGACGACGTGGCCGGCCGCTGATGTGGAGATCGTGAACCACAGCGACTCCAAGGCGAATTGCATCGTCAGCGTGGAGTTCGTGGACGGGTCCGGTACGCGCCTCGGCGAGGGCATGGCCGCAACCAGCAACCTGGCCGTGGGGCAGAAGGCCAGGGAGAAGGCGCAGGGACTCGTGAAGGTGCCGGGCAAGGTGACGTGCAAAGTGTCGAAGGTGACGCGGTTCCCGGCGAGCTGACGGCATGACTGAAGCCGCTCTGCCGGAGGAGCGGAGGAAAGCACTGCGAGGGCGGAGCCCAGCCTGCAGTCACTCGCAGTTGCGGCCCTCCCCGCCGGCCTCGAAGCCGCGGTCAAGCACCGAGGCGGCTCCTGGCGAGGGTGTACACGGCGTTCCTGGGCACGCCAGGCCGGCGGTTCACTTGATCAGTTCGGGCCGCCGGATGTGAAGGTGACGGGCAGCCGCTCGGGGCCGCGCAGCCCGCCCGGCCGCCACTGCAGCTCGCCGGGCGGCACGGCCAGAGCGAGGTGGGGAAGGCGGCGCAGGGCGGTTCCGATGGCGACCTGGCCCTCGAGCCGGGCCAGCGGCGCCCCCAGGCAGTAGTGGATGCCGTGCCCGAACGCGAGGTGAGCGTTGTCCTGGCGGGTGACGTCCAGGCGATCGGGTTCGGAGAACCGTGCCGGGTCGCGGTCGGCGATGGCGGAGGCGACCAGCACGGTCGCGCCGCGCGGGATGGCCACGCCCGCGATGGAGACGTCCTCGCGCGCGAACCGGGCGATCCCGGGGCTGACCGGTCCGTCGTAGCGGAGGAACTCCTCGATTGCGCCCGGCAGAAGCGCCGGATCTTCCTGCAGCATCTGAAGCTGGTCGGGGTGGGCGAGCAGCGCGGCGATGCCACTGCCGATCAGGTTGACCGTGGTGATGTAGCCGGCCGCCAGCAGCAGGAAGGCCATGGCGATCAGCTCGTCCTCGTCCAGCCGGTGCTCCTCGTCCCGAGTGGTGATCAGCTCGCTGAGCAGGTCGTCTCCGGGCCGGGCTCGTTTGGCCTCCAGAAGCCTGGTCAGGTACGAGCGCATCTGCCGCCACGCCGCGTCCACCCGAGCCGGATCCGGCGGTTCCGCCCCACGGAGGATCATGTCGTCGGTCCACCGCTGGAAGTCGTGCCGGTCGGCCACGGGCACCCCGAGCAGTTCGCTGATCACCGTGACCGGAACCGGCAGCGCGAAGTCCTCGACGAGGTCGGCGCGGCCGACCGGCACGATCGCGTCGAGCAGCCGGTCGGTGATCGCCTGGACGCGAGGCCGCAGCTCGGCCACCCTGCGCGCTGTGAACGCCTTGGAGACCAGGCGGCGCAGGCGGGTGTGGTCGGGCGGGTCGGCGCGGAGCATGTTGCGCAGCACGGACTCGCGTTCCGTAGTGGGCAGCTGCTGCATGAGCCGCGGATCCGAAGCGTCACGGACGTCGCTGCTCAACCGTGGGTCGGACAGGGCCGCGATGCCGTCTTCGTAGCGCGTGACCAGCCAGACTTCCAGACCGCCGGCGATGACGGCGCGCCGTACCGGGCCGTCATCGCGCAGCTGTCGGTAGAGCGGGAAGGGGTCCGCCACGAAGGCCGGGTCGGCGTAGGGCAGAAGGACCGGTTGCTGGCTCATCGTGCCTCCCAGAAGGAGCCGCGCATCTCCACGGCAGATTTGCAGGTTTTGATGGTATATGTCCCAGCGTGATGGATCCCGGGATTTCACCGAGGGCAGGGGCTGCCATGGAACGGACTACGTGCTGTGTGGTGGGCGGCGGCCCCGCCGGAATGGTTCTCGGCCTGCTGCTGGCCCGCGCCGGCGTGGCGGTCACGGTCCTGGAGAAGCACGGCGACTTCCTGCGCGACTTCCGCGGCGACACGGTGCATCCGTCCACCCTGGCGCTGCTGGACGACCTCGGCCTGGCCGAACGGTTCGCCCGTCTGCCGCAGCGGCGGGTGACAACGGTCCAGTTGCCGCTCGGCCCTGACGGTTCGCTGGTCACCGTCGGAGACATCGGCGCGCTGCGGGGCCCGTACAACTACGTGGCGATGGTGCCGCAGTGGGACCTGCTCGACCTGCTCGCGGACGAGGCCCGGCGCGAGCCGTCCTTCTCCGTACGGATGAGCACCGAGGTGACTTCCTTCCTGGTGGAGGGCGGACGGGTCACGGGGGTGCGGTACCGCACACCCGACGGCCGCGCCGGTGAACTGCGGGCCACCCTCACCGTGGCCTGCGACGGCCGGGGCTCACTGGCCCGGTCGCGGCCCGAACTGGCACTGCGCAGATTCGACTGCCCCATGGACGCCTGGTGGTTCCGGCTGCCGCGGCGGGAGGGCGATCCGCACGGGCTCGTGGGAGGAGTCGGCGACCGGTTCCTCACTGCGATGATCGACCGCGGGGACTACTGGCAGTGCGCGGCGCTGATCCCCAAGGGGACCGACGCCGCGCGCCGTGCCGCCGGTCTTGAGCGGTTCATGGCCGAATTCTCGGCCGCCGTCCCCTGGCTCGCGGACCGGGCGCATGCGCTGCGGTCGTGGGACGAGGTGAAGATGCTCGACGTACGGCTGGACCGCCTCCGGCGCTGGCACCGTCCGGGACTGCTGTGCATCGGTGACGCGGCACACGCGATGTCGCCGGTCTTCGGTATCGGCATCAACCTTGCTGTCGAAGACGCTGTCGCCACCGCCCGGTATCTCGTCGGGCCGCTGCGCAGGGGTGCGGTCGGCCTGGGAGACGTACGCGCCGTACAGCGCCGCCGGTGGCCGACCACGGCCGCGACGCAGGCGCTGCAGCGATTCGCTCACGCGCGAGTCATCGCGCCCGTGCTGGCGGGACGCCCGCCCTTCGGAAATCCCGAGCGGGCACAGCGAATGACCGAACTGCTCACCACCTCGCGGTGGCTCAAGCGAGTGCCGGCGTACTTCATCGCCTACGGCGCGGTACGCGAGCGTCCGCCCACCGCGTCCAAGCGGTGAGGCCCGGCTCCCGGCCCGGCCCTCGCCGCTGACCGAAGGACTCCTCAACACGCCCGCCGCCCGGCCGGCGGAGCGGGCGTTCCCGGAGGGCACCCGCGCTGCCGTCTCACGGCCGCGGCCAGGGCCTTCCGTCCAGGCGCTCGATGTCGGTGTTGAAGCGCTTGAGGTAGTCGGCGAACGCGGCGATGTCCTCCTCGGGCCAGTCGGCCATGATCCGATCCAGCGTGCGGATCGCGCCCTCGCGCTCCTCGTCGAGGCGCCGCTCGCCTTCCGCGGTGATACGGAACTTTCGCGCCATGCCACCGTCGGGGTCCGGGATGCGCTCGACGAGCCCGGCGCGCATGGCGGCCGCGGTCTGCCGGTTGAGGGTGGACGCGTCGAGGCCGAAGGCGTCACCGAGCTGGCCGATGGACATCGGGCCCTGCACCCGGATGCGGCTGAGCATGATGTACGCGCTGCGCTCCAGGGTGCTGCCCTCGCGCCGTCCCTTCGACTTGTGCAGGTGAAGGTAGCGGCTGTGAAGCATCTGCTCGTACTCCACCTGGCGCGTGGCCCTGTTCATCGGATCTCCTCCATGGTCCCGTGCACGCCGGACGGCGCATGCGATGTCCCAATGATCCACGCGTGCCACGCCCATGCATGATACATGTAATGTGGTCGATACATTGAATATGTATGATGCATAGCTGAACGCTCGAACGTCGAACACATAGAGGAGTCCTTCATGGACGGCCCCCAGCCGACCTCCCGACCGGGCGGCGTCGTTGCCACCCTCGCGCTGGCCGGTACCGTCGCCGCGGTCATGCAGACCCTGGTGACGCCGCTGATCGCGGATCTGCCGCAGATCCTGCACACCACGTCCTCCAATGCCACGTGGGTGATCACCGTCACGCTGCTGTCGGCCGCGGTCTGTGTCCCGGTCGCCGGCCGCCTCGGCGACCTGGTGGGTAAGCGCAAGATGCTGCTCGCCTCCTGTGTGCCGCTGCTCGCGGGCTCGGTGGTGTGCGCCCTGACTTCGTCGGTCGGCATGATGATCGTCGGGCGCGGGCTGCAGGGCATGGGCATGGGTGTGGTGCCCCTCGGCATCAGCCTGCTGCGTGATCTCCTGCCGGCCGAGAAGCTCAGCTCCTCCATCGCGCTGGTGAGCGCATCCATGGGCATCGGCGGCGGCCTCGGCCTGCCCATCGCCGCCGCGGTCGCGGAGTACGCGAGCTGGCGGGCACTGTTCTGGGGTTCGGCCGTCCTTGCCGCGCTTATCGCCGTGATGATCTGGTCCTTCATCCCCAACGTACCGGCCGCGGCGAAGGGACAGCGCTTCGATCTGGCGGGCGCGCTCGGCCTCGGCGTGGGCCTGGTCTGTCTGCTGCTCGCGATCTCCAAGGGGGCGGACTGGGGCTGGGGCTCGGGCAGCACACTCGGCCTTCTCGCCGCCGCGGTCGTGGTCCTGCTGCTCTGGGGTTACTGGGAGCTGCGCACCCGTGACCCGCTGATCGACCTTCGCACCACCGCCCGCCCCCGGGTGCTGCTCACCAACGCCGCCTCGGTCCTGATCGGCGTCGGCATGTACGCGCAGATGCTGATCGTGCCGCAGTTGCTGCAGTTTCCCGAGGCGACCGGCTACGGCCTCGGCCAGTCGATGCTGGCGATGGGCCTGTGGATGGCACCCGCCGGCCTCGTCATGATGGTCGTCTCGCCGTTCGGCGGGAAGCTGACCAACGCACGCGGCCCGAAGTTCACCCTCGTCGCCGGCTCCCTCGTCATCGCGGCGGGCTACGGCCTGTCGATGGCGCTGATGGGCTCGACCTGGGGCCTGCTGATCGTCACCGTCGTGATCAGCGGTGGCGTCGGTCTCGCCTACGGCGCGATGCCTGCCCTGATCATGAGTGCGGTCCCGGTGTCCGAGACGGCCGCCGCGAACGGCTTCAACACGCTGATGCGATCGCTCGGCACCTCGATCGGCGCCGCGGTGATCGGTGTCGTCCTCTCGCAGATGACGGTCACCATGGGCGGCTTCACGTTCGCCTCCGAGGACGGCTTCCGTGTCGGCCTGCTGATCGGCGGCGGCGTGGCGCTCGCGGCTGCCGCAGTGGCCGCGGCCATCCCGGGCGTTGCCCGGTCCGCCGCTGCACAAGACGGTGAGGCGGCGAACGCTGTCACCGCCGAGACCGCTGCCCAGGCCTGACGGAGGCGCTTCGGCGGGGGCTGTCCGCTCCGGGACGTCGGCGCCCGGAGCGGACGCGTGCCCACTCACGGCTCAGGGCACGGAGTCGAACTCCCCGTACGGGTGGCCGACCACTGCCAGTCGCGGACCTCGGGCAGATCCTCGCCATGGGTACGGATGTAGCGGTGGTGCTCGATCAGCTTGTTGCGCAGTTCCTCCCGGCGGTGCGCGGAGATCCCCTGCAACCGCGGCACCCGGTCGATGACGTCGATGGCCAGGTCGAACCGGTCGATCCGGTTGAGTACACACATGTCGAAGGGTGTGGTGGTGGTGCCCTCCTCCATGTAGCCGCGGACGTGCATCTGGTCGTGGTTGGTGCGCCGGTAGGTCAGGCGATGGATCAGCCACGGGTACCCGTGGTAGGCGAAGATGACCGGCCGGTCGGTGGTGAACAGCGCGTCGAAGTCCCGGTCCGACAGCCCGTGCGGATGTTCCCGTTCGCTCTGCAGCCGCATCAGGTCCACCACGTTCACCACGCGCACCCGCAGGTCGGGGAACCAGCCGCGCAGGATCTCGGCCGCGGCGAGGGTCTCCATCGTGGGCACGTCGCCGGCGCAGCCCAGTACCACGTCGGGCTCGACGCCGGCGTCCGTGCTGGCCCACTCCCAGATCCCGATGCCCTTGGTGCAGTGCACGATCGCGTCGTCCATGCCCAGGTACTGCAGTTGCGGCTGCTTGCCGGCGACGATGACGTTGACGTACTGCTTGCTGCGCAGGCAGTGGTCGACCGTGGACAGCAGGGTGTTGGCGTCCGGTGGCAGGTAGACCCGGATCACGTCGGCTCTCTTGTTCACCACATGGTCGATGAAGCCCGGGTCCTGGTGGGAGAACCCGTTGTGGTCCTGCCGCCATACATGGCTGCTCAGCAGGTAGTTCAGAGAGGCGATGGGGCGGCGCCATTCGATGCCGTCGGTGGTCTTCAACCACTTGGCGTGCTGATTGAACATCGAGTCGACGATATGGATGAACGCCTCGTAGCAGGAGAAGAACCCGTGCCGGCCAGTCAGCAGGTAGCCTTCCAGCCAGCCCTGGCAGGTGTGCTCGGACAGGATTTCCATCAGCCTTCCGTCGACCGCGAGGCCCACGTCGTCCGGCTGCATCCGGGCCTCCCAGGTCCGTCCCGTGGCCTCGAGGACGGCGCCCAGCCGGTTGGAGTTGTTCTCGTCGGGGGCCAGGACCCGGAAGTTGGTCATGTTGCGGCGCATCACGTCCCGCAGGAAGGTGCCCAGGACCCGGGTCGACTCCACCGCTCCTGTGCCGGGTGACTCGACCGGCACCGCGTAGTCGCGGAAGTCCGGCATCCGCAGGTCGCGGAGCAGCACGCCGCCGTTGGCGTGCGGGTTGGCGCTCATCCGCCGGTCGCCCGCCGGGTGCAGGTCACGGATCTCGAGCACCGGGGCGCCGGACTCGTCGAACAGCTCCTCGGGCCGGTAGCTGCGCATCCATTGCTCCAGCACTGCCCGGTGGGCGTCGTCGCCGCGGGCATTGCTGAACGGCACCTGGTGCGAGCGCCAGGAGCCCTCCACCTTCAGCCCGTCGACCTCCTTGGGACCGGTCCATCCCTTCGGCGTGCGCAGGACGATCATCGGCCAGCGGGGCCGTTCGGTGACTCCGTCCTGGCGGGCGCGCCGCTGGATCCGTGCGATCTCGTCCAGGCACCGGTCCATGGTGGCTGCGAAGTCCTGGTGCATTTGTGCCGGGTCGGAACCCTCCACCAGATGGGGGACGTAGCCGTAGCCGCGCAGCAGCTGGTCCAGTTCCTCGGGTTCGATGCGGGCGAGTACGGTCGGGCCGGCGATCTTGTAGCCGTTGAGGTGCAGGATCGGCAGCACCGCCCCGTCCCGCTGCGGGTCGAGGAACTTGTTGGAGTGCCAGCTGGTCGCCAGCGGGCCCGTCTCCGCCTCCCCGTCGCCGACGACCGCGGCCACCGTCAGCCCGGGGTTGTCGAACGCGGCGCCGTAGGCGTGCGACAGGGCGTATCCGAGCTCGCCGCCCTCGTGGATCGATCCCGGGGTCTCCGGGGCCACATGGCTGGGGATGCCGCCGGGAAAGGAGAACTGGGTGAACAGCCTCTTCATCCCCGCCGTGTCCTGGGACACGGCGGCGTAGATCTCGCTGTAGGTGCCTTCCAGCCATGCCGCCGCCACCGGTCCCGGCCCGCCGTGACCGGGTCCCATCACGTAGATCATGTCCAGGTCGCGCTGGGTGATGCAGCGGTTGAGGTGGGCGTAGATGAAGTTGAGCCCCGGGGTGGTGCCCCAGTGCCCGAGCAGTCGGGGCTTCACGTGTTCGGGGCGCAATGGTTCGCGCAGCAGCGGGTTGTCCATCAGGTAGATCTCGCCGACGGACAGGTAGTTCGCCGCCCGCCACCACGCGTGGATCCGGTGCAGCTGCTCCGGGTCGAGCGGGCCCGTGGCGACCGGTGCCGCCCTCGTCTGCGTTCCGTCCATGTCCATCCCAACCTTCCGTTCGGTCCAGTGCGGCTGTCCCGCCCGGGGATTACGGCGCGCCACGTCGGACCAGTGGCCCACAGCGGGATCAGAGGTGAACGACAGCAGCAGGCGCGCTGTTCACGAGGACAGCGTCGTGAGTTCGTGCGGGCCGGCGGTCCACGTCGACCTCGTTGGCCGGGATGTTCGGCGAGCAGTGTGCACCGGAGCGGGGACCCGTGCGCGGTCGTCGGGGGGCGGCGAGCCGGCCGTGCACGGCGACCGACGTGCGTTTCGGCTCCACGGTCGCTCCGCGGATCAATCCCGCCTCGGTTCGGAGCCGCTCGGTCACCTTCGCGATGAGGTCCTCGCAGCCGGCTGTCGCGTCGTGGGTCGTGGCCGACCGAACCCCCTGACCCGGTCCTTCTCAGCCTGAATCCTTGCCCGGCCGGGCGCAACTGCTCCCCGCGCCGTCCCGCCCGGCCCGGCGTGTCCGAGGCGTGGATCACCCTGTGCAAAGGGTCGCGGCAGCGGCGTGAGCGTGTGCGACACCCGACAGGGACCAGCGACGGAGTGCCGGAGCCACGGACTGCGGGATGTGCGGACGCAGCCCGGGAGCGAACCGCGATGCGGAGGATGCAGGCATGATGGGTGCTGCCGTGTTGATCACAATCTCAGGAGTGCCCATGGCGAGTCGGGTTCACCAGCCGCTGGAGAACGAGGAATTCGATTTCGTTCTCGCGAAGGCCGATGCACCAGTGCTCGCGTACTTCTGCGGGGCCTGGGCCAAGGTGGCGGAGGTGTGCCGGGAGATGGACTCCCTCGTACGCGAGATGGCCGATGTGTACGGGGAACGACTGACCGCCGTCAAGACCGACATGGTCCGGTGTCCGGAACCGACCCGACGCTACGGTGTCACCGGCGCGCCCTCGTTCCTCCTGATCAAACAAGGTGTGGTGACAGCAACCAGGACGGGTCCCATGAGCCGCGCGCAGTTCAAGGAATTCCTGGACACGAACCTCTGAATGTCCGCACGTCCGCTGCGCGCCGGAGCCGTCGGCCTCAGCCGTTCCGGCTCCCGTGTTCAGCGGTGTTCGGGGTTCGCGAAGTCGAAGCGGCAGCCGGCGTCCCATTCCGAGCGCTGGTTTCCGTGCGCCGGAATGCCACCCGCATCCTTGAGCAGCTGCGCCAGGTGCAGCAGGTTCCACGTCATGAATGCGGTGTTGCGGTTGGTGAAGTCGTTCTGCGGGCCGCCCGAGCCCTCGTCCAGGTACGACGGCCCCGGACCTGCCTCTCCCGCCCAGCCGGCGTCCGCCTGCGGAGGCACCGTGTATCCCAGGTGCTGCAGGCTGTAGAGCACGTTCATCGCGCAGTGCTTCACACCGTCCTCGTTGCCCGTGGTCAGACAGCCCCCGACTCGCCCGTAGTAGGCGTACTGCCCCGCCTCGTTCAGGATCGACGAACACGCATACAACCGCTCGATCACCCGCTTCATGACCGACGAGTTGTCTCCCAGCCAGACCGGACCGCACAGCACCAGAATGTCGGCGGCCATCACCCTCCCGTACAGCTCGGGCCAGGCGTCCGTCTCCCAGCCGTGCTCTCTCATGTCCGGCCACACGCCGGTCGCGATGTCGTGGTCGACGGCCCGGACCACCTCGGTGCTGACGCCGCGCCCCTCCATCACCGCGCGGCTCCGGTCGATCAGTCCTTCGGTGTTGCTGACTTCGGGGGAGCGCTTGAGCGTGCAGTTGAGGTACATCGCGCGCAGACCGTCGAAGCGGTACGCGTCATCGGTAGGGCCGGGTGACACCATGCGGGGGGCTCCTCTGTGCGTACGGGAGAACGCGAGACGTGCCCCCGGTCTACCGTCACCTCGGGGCATCCCCGGCCATAGGCGCGCGCGTGCCACCCGTACGCAGCAGGGTGCACGAGGAGTGGACGCGCGGTACGCATCGCCGTATGTGCGAGGGCCGCCCGCGCCCCGGCCATCGTGATCTGCACCCATGGGGTGTTCGCCGGGCTTGTCGGCCGGCCCTGAGAGGCGATACGCCGCAGGGGGTGAACGAGCCCGACGGGACGGATCACCACGCGCTCAGCGGGCGATCGAAGCCTCGGCCGCCGCCTTGATCCGCTGCCCGAACGCGGGAGCGTCCTTACGCGCGGCGCCGGCGGCGAAGCCCATCAGGAGCTTGCCGATGCCGTGGCCCGCCAGGACGTTGAAGATCCGTACCTTGGTCGTTCCGTCGGCTGTGGCTTCGAGGTCGTAGCCGCCTTCGGCGGCGGTGACCAGGTTCTTCGAGAGCTCCTCCCAGCGGATGCGGGTGGGCGTCACCAGCTCCTTGATCCGGAACTCGCGCTGGGTCTTCATGCCGGCGTCCTTGACCGTGCTCCGGAACACCGTTCCCACCGCCGTCGGTCCGGCCGGCGATTTCTCGATCCTCATCACACGTGGACTGAACTCCGGGTCGCGCTCGCCATCGGCGAGATAGGCGAAAACTTCGGCGATGGGCCGGTCGATCTCGACCGTAGCCTCGAACTGAGTGGCCATGAATTCTCCCTCGTCACTTGGTCAGGTGTGCTCGGACTGCGGGGGGCGGCACGCGACCGCAGGCCCGCGAAGGCGCGGGATGGCGATCATAAGTCCGCCGGGGGCGGGCGGCTGGCCGAACGACGACATGCGACGGCGCCACCCGTCGCCCTGGGCAGTCAGCGGCGGCTTCCGGGGCGCGCCGCTGCCCCGTCGGCCGTGGCGGCGTCGGAGCAGCCCGCTGGGCGGCCCGGTCCGGTGCCACGGGAGCGGCACGGGGTCCGCTCCGGGCGGCCACGCCGCACCCGAACAGTCGATCAAGACGCGCGGCCCCCGCCGCGTCGCGCTCCAATGAACTCGTGACCGCGCCACCCGACGACTGCCTCGCGCGCAACGACTGGCTCTGCGGTGCCTATCTGACGAGCCGTCGCGAGATCCTCCAGGACGCCGTCATCCAGCATCTCCAGCTGACCGCGGTCTCCGTGCTCGTCGGACTGCTCCTCGCCGTCCCGCTCGCTCTCGCCGCCCGTCGCCGGCGCTGGGCGGCAGGACCCGTGCTCGGCGTGACGACCATCCTCTACACCGTGCCGTCGCTCGCCATGTTCGCGCTGCTGCTGCCGGTCTACGGACTCTCCGCCTCGCTCGTCGTCGCGGGGCTCGTCCTCTACTCGCTCACCCTGCTCGTACGGAACATCCTCGCCGGACTGCGCGCCGTGCCCGAGGAGACCCGGCAGGCCGCCCGCGGCATGGGCTACGGGCCCATCCGCCTACTGGTCGCCGTGGAGCTGCCACTTGCTCTCCCCGCCGCCATGGCCGGGCTGCGGATCGCCACCGTCTCCGCGGTCTCCCTGGTCACCGTCGGCGCGATCGTCGGATACGGCGGGCTCGGCAATCTCATCTACTCCGGGATGAACACCTACTTCAAGGCCCAGGTGCTCACCGCATCCGTTCTCTGCGTCGTCATCGCCGTCGCCGCGGACCTGCTGCTGCTCGGCGCCCAGCGACTGCTGACACCGTGGACCCGGAGGCAGTCGTGAACACCCTCTCCGACACCTGGTCCTGGCTCACCAGCTCCCCCCACTGGTCCGGCGACAACGGCATCTGGCACCGCCTCGAACAGCATCTGTTCCTCACCGTCGTCTGCCTGCTGTTCAGTTGCCTCATCGCCCTGCCCGTGGCCCTGGTCCTCGGCCATCTCGGCAAGGGCGGCGCGCTCGCCGTCAACATCTCCAACGTCGGCCGGGCCGTCCCCACCTTCGCCGTCCTCGTTCTGCTGCTCCTCACTCCGATCGGCAGGTACGGCGAGGGGCCGACCGTCGTCGCCCTGGTGCTCTTCGCCGTCCCGCCGCTGCTCACCAACGCCTACGTGGGGATGCGGGAGGCCGACCGCGATGTCGTACGGGCCGCCCGCGGCATGGGCATGACGGGCCGACAACTGCTGATACGTGTCGAAGTGCCGCTCGCTCTGCCGCTCATCCTGACCGGCGTGCGGATCGCCGCCGTCCAGCTCGTCGCCACTGCCACCCTTGCCGCACTGGCGGGCGGCGGGGGACTCGGCCGGATCATCACTGCGGGCTTCAACCTCGCCTCCACCCCGCAGGTGGTCGCCGGAGCGATTCTCGTCGCCGTCTTCGCCCTGATCGTCGAAGGGATCTTCGAGATCGGGCAACGGCTCGCCCCCGCCTGGGTGCGTGGCGAGGACACCGGATGAGGGCACGCCGGACCGTACCCGTACTCCTGACGCTGTTGCTGACGGGGAGCGCGTGCACCACCGGGCCCGCCCTGGAGAACCAGGGAGACGTCACCGCCCCGCCGGGCGACAGCAGACACCTCACCATCGGCTCCGCGGGCTTCACCGAGAGCGACCTGCTCGCCCGGATGTACGCGCTGCTGCTCGACCGGGCCGGATACTCCACGAAGATCATCTCCGTCACCAACCGGGAGATCTACGAGCCGGCGCTGGAGAGCGGCCAGATCGACGTCGTACCGGAGTACGCCGCCACTTTCGCCGACTGGCTGAATGCCAAGAAGAACGGCGCCGACGCCACCCCCGTCGGCTCGCCCGACCTGGGCACCACCATGAAGGCGCTGCGTGCCCTGGCCGCACCCCGCGGCCTCACCGTCCTCGACCCCGGACGCGCCGTCGACCAGAACGCGTTCGCCGTCGCCGCCACCTACGCGGCGCGGCACCGGCTGAAGACGCTCAGCGACCTCGGCAGGTCCGGGCTGCGGGTACGGCTCGCCGCGGGCGACGAATGCGTACAGCGGCCGTACTGCGCACCCGGGCTGAAGAACACGTACGGCATCGACATCACCGCCGTCGATCCCAAGGGAGTCGGCACCACCCAGGCCAAACAGGCCGTGCAGAGCGGTCGGGACCAGATGGTTCTGACCACCACCACCGACGCCACCCTCGACAACTTCGGGCTCGTCCTGCTCGCCGACGACAAGCACCTGCAGAACGCCGACTACCTCGTCCCCGTCGTCAACCGGTCCCGGGCCGGCAGCGCCGGGGTGCGCAACGCGCTGGACCGGCTCAACACGGTGCTGACAACCGCCGACCTGGCCCGTATGAACGAACAGGTGGACAGCTGGCGACGGCTGCCCGAGGACGTCGCGCGGAACTACCTGGAGTCCAAGAAGCTCATTCCGGGTGGCTGAAGCTTCAGGGGAACGGTGGCGGGCCGCCGTAGATCATGCCGCCGGCCCGGACGGTGCAGGCGCCTGGGCCGGCGGCGTTGCCGTGCAGGGCGCTGTGGGTGACCCGGAGAAGCGTTCCCTGGCAGGCGAAGCGCCCTCAAGCGTTCGCCACCGAGTCGAACTCCACCTCGCCGCGTCCCACTCCCTGCGCGTCCGCGTCCACCGACCGGCGCAGCGCCTCATGGAGTTTCACCGGAGTCAGTACGCCGAGGAACCGCGCACCGTCCAGCACCGCCACCCACCCGGCGTCCTGCTGGAGCATTTCGCTGAATGCCTGCTTCAGCGGGGCACCGACCGGTACCCACGCGTCCATCCGGCGGGCCAGTTCACCGACCGTGCGGTGTTCCCCGCCGGTCCGCAGCGCATCCGCCGACACCCAGCCGTGCAGCTCGCCCGCGCCGTTCAGTACGACCGCCCAGCGGGCGTCCGCGACGTTCAGCCGGGCCGCCGCCGTCCGGGCGGGTTCATCGAACCGGGCGACCGGCGGTTCCTCCAGGTCATCCGGCTCGATCGTGGTGACCGACAGCCGCTTCAGCCCCCGGTCCGCGCCCACGAACCGGGCCACGTACGGCGTCGCGGGCGTGCCGAGCACGGCGGCCGGGCTGTCGAACTGCTCGATCCGCCCCTCCCCGTACACCGCGATCCGGTCGCCCATCCGGACCGCCTCCTCGATGTCATGGGTCACCATCAGGACCGTCTTCCTGACGGTCGCCTGCAGGCTCAGGAACTCGTTCTGCAGCCGCTCGCGCACCACCGGGTCGACCGCGCCGAACGGTTCGTCCATCAGCAGTACCGGGGGATCGGCGGCCAGCGCCCGTGCGACGCCAACCCGTTGGCGCTGGCCGCCGGAGAGCTGGGCGGGGTAGCGGGGCCCGTACGTCTTGGGGTCGAGCCCCACCAGATCCAGCAGCTCGGCCGCCCGCTCCCGCGCCTTCGCCCTCTTCCAGCCGACCAAGGAGGGGACGGTCGCCGTGTTGTCGAGGATCGTCCGGTGCGGGAAGAGCCCGACCTGTTGGATGACATAGCCGATCCGGCGGCGCAGCTGCACCGGGTCGGTGTGCGCGATGTCCTCGCCGTCGACCAGGATCCGGCCCGAGGTCGGCTCGATCAGCCGGTTCACCATCATCATCGTGGTCGTCTTGCCGCAGCCGGACGGTCCGACCAGGGTGACGAGTTCCCCCTCGGCCACCTCGAAGGACAGTCCGTCCACCGCGGTCGTACCGTCCGCATAGACCTTGCTGACCTGCTCGAACCGGATCATGACTGCACGCTAGGAGCGACCCGGGCGCGGCGCACACGGGCCGGGACTGTCCGAGTCACGGCCGTGTGCTGAACTGTCCGTGAACCATCTGATCCAGGAGCACCTCTTGAGCAGTTACCGGCAGCCCGGCGTCGTTCTCACCGACCGTTATTTCACGGTTCCTCTCGATCACACCGATCCGGGCGGTGAGCAGATCGAACTCTTCGGCCGGGTAGCCGTCGCCCGCGGCAAGGCCGACGAAGAGCTGCCGTGGCTGGTCTATCTGGAGGGCGGACCCGGTTTCGGGGCCCGCCGTTTCGTCGGTACGGAAGCCTGGCTGGGGCGGGCGCTGGAGGAGTTCCGCGTACTGCTCCTCGACCAGCGCGGCACCGGTCTTTCCACCCCGGCCAACCGGCAGACGCTGCCGCTGCGCGGCGGACCGCGCGAGCAGGCCGACCATCTCGCCCACTTCCGCTCCGACAACATCGTGCGCGACTGCGAACTGATCCGACCGCAGCTGACCGGCGGCGACCCGTGGACCGTGCTCGGCCAGTCGTTCGGCGGCTTCTGCGCGGTCCGCTATCTGTCGGCCGCCCCCGAGGGGCTCAAGACGGTTCTGATCACCGGCGGGCTGCCCTCGCTCGACGGCCACGCGGACGACGTGTACCGCGCCGCGTACCCACGGATCGAGCGCAAGGTCGCCGCCCACTACGCCCGCTACCCGCAGGACGTCGAGCGCGCCCGCGAGATCGCCGCGTACCTTGCGGAGCACCGCCCGGAGAGCGCCGGACACCGCCTCACACCCGAGGGATTCCAGTCCCTGGGCATCATGCTGGGCAGCGGCAACGGCAGCCACCAGCTGCACTACCTGCTGGAGAACGCCTTCGTCCGCACGCCGCTGGGCATTGAGCTCTCCGACACGTTCCAGGAGGCCATGCGCACCGCCAACTCGTTCGCGGGCCACCCCCTGTACGCCCTGATGCACGAGGCGATCTACGGCCGGGGCGAGCAGCCCACCGGCTGGGCCGCCGAGCGGGTCCGTGCCGAATTCCCGCAGTTCGACGCCGCCACCGCCCTGGCCGGCGACGGGCCGGTGCTCTTCACCGGCGAGACCATCCACCCCTGGCACTTCGACGTCGACCCGGCGCTGCGCCCGCTGCGCGAGACCGCCGAACTGCTCGCCTCCCGTACGGACTGGCCCGAGCTGTACGACACCGAGCGCCTCGCCGCCAATGAGGTGCCGGTCGCGGCGGCCGTGTACCACGACGACATGTACGTCGATACGGAGCACGCGCTGCGCACCGCCGCGTCGATCCGCGGACTGCGCACCTGGGTGACGAACGAGTTCGAGCACGACGGTCTGCGCGCCGGGGGACCGCAGGTGCTGGACCGGCTGCTGGCCCTCGTCCGGGACGATGTCTGACCTGTCTTGTTCACGGCAGGAGCCGGTCACGCGGGTGGCGTGACCGGCTCCTGCCGCAGGGGCACTTCCGTGTCGCTTCAGCTTTGCAGGGCATCCAGCGTGGCGTCGAAGTCCGCCGCCGTGCGCGGGGCCCGGTTGTGCGGCAGCTTCGACAGGACGGCGGCCATCCCGCAGGTGTTGGTCACCGCGGAGAAGACCAGGCCGGAGCCGATGCCGGCCGACAGCCAGCGGGCGGCCGGGAAGCGCCGGCCCGCGAGCAGACCGGCCACCACGAGCGAACCGGCGGCGAGCCGGACCTGACGCTCCATCGGCCAGGTGGCCCGGGCGCCGGCGGGGCGGTCCAAGCCGTGGCCCTCGCCCTCCCATGCTGACGTGCCGCCGGACAGTGTGACGGCGTCGATGTCCGCCGCGGAGAGAACGTCGCAGGCTCGGGTGGAACGGACACCGGAGGCGCACACCACGAGCAGGGAGCCGCGGGCCGACGCCGCCTTCAGGGCGGGCAGCGCCTCGTCGAGACGGTCCAGCGGGATGTTCAGCGCACCCGGCACGTGCCCGGAGGCGTACTCGCCCGGGGCGCGCACGTCGATGACGGTGAACTCCGCGATCCGGGCTGCGGCCTGGGTGGGGGAGAGGGAGGCGGGGCTGGTCACGAGGGATGCTTCCTTTCGTCGCCGGGGCGTACCCCGGACAGGCTAGAATACCCCTTGGGGTATTCGAAGGAGGATGTGTGGAACTTGACATGGCGGCCGACGAACTGAAATCGGTCCTCAATCGCCTTCGCCGCGCTCAGGGCCAGCTTGCCGCGATCATCAGGATGATCGAGGAAGGCCGGGACTGTGAGGACGTCATCACGCAAATGGCAGCCGTTTCGCGCGCGCTCGACCGAGCGGGTTTCGCGATCATCGCGACGGGCCTTCAGCACTGCATGGCCGACGACAGCGCCGAGCCGGCCGACCGGAACCAGATGCGCGCCCGGCTGGAGAAGCTGTTCCTCTCGCTCGCCTGAGCCCGGATCCCGATCCGCTGTCGACGGCGTGGCGTGGCTCAGGCCACGGTATCGACCAGCATGACGAGGGCGACGGCGAGCAGCGATACGCCGAAGATCCGCTGGAGTGCGGCAGTGGACACCTTGGTGGCCAGCCGCTTGCCGTCCCAGGCCCCGAGGACCGCCGTCGCCGTGAACGGGGCGATCACCGCCCAGTCCAGTGAGGTGGGGGTGGTGAGCCGGGTGGCCAGGGCAGCCGTGGAGTTCACCGTGATGACGAGCAGACTGGTGCCGACCGCTGCCGTCATGGGAACGGCGAGGACGGTGACCAGCGCGGGCACGGCGAGAAATCCGCCGCCGACCCCGAGGAACCCGGTCACGGCGCCGAGGCCGGCCCCGGCACGGACGGCCCGCCCGGCGTCCGTACGGTCGGCGGGGTCCAGGGCGTACGGCTCGGCCGAAGTCGCCTCGCACCGCGCAGGCGCCCGCGGTCGGATCATCCGCACCGCCGCCACGACCGCGAGCGCCGCGAACGCCGCCGTGAGCACCCCCGCCGGAATCCGGACCGACAGTGCCCCCGACACCGCTGCCGGCACGATGCCGGCCATCGCGAAGAGTCCTCCGGTTCGCCAGCGGACGTGACCGTCCCGGGCATGCGCCACCAGCCCGGTCAGGGAGGTCGCGATGACGATGAGCAGAGCGGCGGTGGTGGCCGCGGCCGGGGTGAAACCGAGCAGATAGATCAGGGCGGGAACGGCGAGGACACTGCCGCCGCCACCCAGCCCGCCCAGGGCCAGACCGACCGCCGCACCGGCGACCAGGGCCAGGATCAGGGTGGTCATGCGACGGTGCCCGCCGCTCCGTGACGGTTCCGCACGGGCAGCCCCTCGGCCGCCCAGGCGGTCATGCCGCCGGTGACGTCGACGGCGTCGGTGCCGCGTCCGGCGAGGATGCGGGCGGCCTGCCGGGAACGGTGGCCGGAACGGCAGATGACCACCACCGGGCGGCCCGACGCCGCAGCGGGCAGTGCCTGCCCGGCGGCCAGCCGGGAGAGCGGCAGATGGACGGCGTCCGGAGCGTGTCCGGCTTCCCATTCGGGGGTTTCGCGTACGTCGAGCAGGACCGCCGCACCATCGGCGGTCCGCCGGCGGGCCTCGGCCGGGGTGACGCGGCCCGGGCCGCGCCGGAAGAAGGGCATCACGGAAGGCATGGGGAAGTGCTCCAGAAGTGCGGGACGGGGAAGTCCGACGGTCAGGCGGCGGCCGGCGAGGTGCCGGTCGTCCTGTCGGGTGCGCCGGCTGCCGGAGCCGCGATGGTCAGGCCGGCGGCCTCCGCCGCGGCGAACCCGTCGTCGACGGCCACGACCTCACGATCGGCGGCGTCGAGCAGCGACGCCGCGATGGCCGCCCGCATCCCGCCCGCGCAGTGCACCCACACCCTGCCGCCCGGCACGTCGTGCAGCCGCTTGGGCAGCTCGTGCACCGGTATGTGCACCGACCCGGCTATCGCTCCGGCCCGGCGTTCGGAGTCCCTGCGGACGTCGAGAATCACCGGCTGCTCGCCGCGCGCGCGTGCCGCGGCCAGGCCCGCGAAGTCTGACCTGCGGAACGAGCGCAGCTCGTCCGTGGTGCGGACCCAGGTCTGCGGGTCGCCGGTCGCAACGGCCACCGGGCGGCCGATGCCCACCCGGGCCAGCTCGCGCTGGGCGTGCGCGACGTCGTCGGCGCTGTTCGCCAGCAGGGTGACCGGCCTGCCCCAGGGGATCAGCCAGGCCAGATATGTGGCGAGCCGGCCCTCGCCCTCGAAGTTGAACGAACCGGCGACATGCCCCTCGGCGAACGCCACCCTGCTGCGCAGATCCACCACCCACTCACCTGCGGCCAGCCGCCGCGCGATCTGCTCGGCGTCGGCCCGGGAGGGCGGGGTCAGATCGACCGGATCGGGACCTGCGGCGTTGGCCGGGCCCATGTGCGCGTAGTAGGCGGGGACATCGTCCAGCCCGGCGAGCAGCTCGGCGACGAATGTGTCCACATCCTTGACGAGCGCGTCGTTGCGGGCTCGCTCGGCACCGATCGTCGTGGTGTCCCCGTCGGCCTGCGCGGAGGAACAGAAGCTGCCGAAGCCGTGGGTCGGCAGGACGGGCACGGCGTCGTCGAGTTCGTCGGCGAGGAGGTGCGCGGAGGCGTGCTGGGCGCGGGCCAGCGCAGCGGTGAGCCGAGGCTCCACCAGGTCGGGCCGGCCCACGCTGCCGATCAGCAGCGAACCGCCGGTGAAGGCGGCCACCGGGCGGCCGTCCTCCTCCAGCACGTACGAGGTGTGGTGCGGGGTGTGCCCGGGAGTGGCCATCGCGCGCAGCGTCAGGCCCTCGTCGACCGGGACGGTGTCCCCGTCGGCAACCGGCACCCGGTCGAACGAGACCGGCGCGGCGGCGGGCACCAGGTATGCGGCCCCGGTGACACGCGCCAGCTCCAGGCCGCCGGTCACGTAGTCGTTGTGCAGATGCGTCTCCACGACCAGGGCGATCCGCACGCCGCGCCGTGCCGCTGCGGCGATGACCCGATCGATGTCGCGGGGCGGGTCCACGACCAGCGCGGAGTGCCGCCCGCCCGCCAGATAGCTGCGGTTGCCGAGGCCGGCGGTCTCCATGGTGTCGACGAAGAACACGGCGTGATTCCTTCCGTACGGGTTACCCCGGGGGGTATCTCTCATCGAGATTAGCACTTATACCCCGGGGGGTATTTATGGCTCCGGTGTGATGTGCGGAACGACGGGCGGCCGTTGTGGAGCCGGCGCGTGTTCGAGCTCTTCGAGCGCCGCGGGCCCACGAGGAGTTCTTGCGGTCGCGGAGCCGGGGACGGTGCTCAGCGATGGGTTCTCCCGGGTGGTCATGGCGGCGGGACCGCCGGGGGCGGGGAGGCAACAGATCTGTGCCACCCCTCTCTTCCCGTACCCAATCCTCGACGGAGCCACCGTGAAATTCGGGGTATCGACCTTCATCACCGACCAGGGCATCGGCCCGACCTCGCTCGGGACCGCGCTCGAGGAACGTTCCTTCGACTCGTTGTTCATCGCCGAGCACAGCCACATCCCGGCCGACCGTCAGACGCCCTACCCGCCCGGTGGTGAGCTGCCGGAGATGTACCTACCGCACCCTGGACCCCTTCGTGGCCCTGACCGCGATCGGTGTGGTGACCGAGCGGCTGCTGCTGGGCACCGGCATCGCGCTGATCCCGCAGCGAGACCCGATCATCACGGCGAAGGAAGTCGCTTCGCTCGATCTGATCTCCGGCGGCCGCGTGATCTTCGGTATCGGTATCGGCTGGAACCGTGAGGAGATGAGGAACCACGGCACGGATCCCTCGACCCGTGGCCGGCCCACCGACGAGAGGCTGCGCGCCATGCGAGAGCTGTGGACCTCGGAGAGAGCCGAGTTCCACGGCGAGTTCGTGAACTTCGATCCGGTCTTCGCGTGGCCCAAACCCGTACAGAGCCCCCATCCGCCGATCTACGTCGGCGGCGGCGAGGGCGCGTTCCCGCGGGTGGCGCAGCTCGGGGATGCGTGGCTGGCCAACGGCGTGCCGCCGCAGGAGCTCGGTCCACAGATCGAGCGGCTGCGCGCACGTGCCGAACGAGAGGTTCCGGTGACGGTGTACGCGGCTCCCGACGATCCCGGGCAGATCGAGGGCTACAGCCGTCTGGGTGTCGAACGGCTGCTGTTCTACGTGCCGACGATGCCCGAACGGGAGACGCTGGAGTACCTCGACCGGCTGGCCGCAGTGGCTGCCCGGTACCGCTGAGACGCCGGAGACGACTGCGCCTCGGCGTGTGGGACCGATCAGGAGATCCCCGACCGCCGTACCGGAGATCCCCGACCACCGTAACCGCAGTAAGGGGTGCGATGCCCGCTCTGACGAGCGCTGAGGCCAGGGAGCGGTTCGCCGCTGCCCGCATCGCCCACCTGGCGACGATCGACACGGCCTCCCGCCCGCACCTGGTGCCGGTGGTGTTCGCCCTGGACGGCGACACGGTGATGCTGGCCGTGGACCACAAACCGAAACGGACCGTGCGGCTGAAACGCCTGGCCAACATCGCCGCCAACCCGTCGGTCTGTCTGCTCACCGACCACTACGAGGAGGACTGGAACCGACTGTGGTGGGTGCGGGCCGATGGCGAGGCCCGCGTGCTCCCGTCGCCGGACCGCTTCCCCGAGGCCGCCCGCTGTGTCGGCCTGCTCACGGCGAAATACCAGCAGTACGCCGACCGCCCTCCCGACGGACCGGTGGTCGAAGTCTCGGTCCTGCGGTGGAGCGGCTGGCGCGCGTCGTGAGCCGGCCACACACGTCGTCCGCCGCCCGCCAGGCGTTCGGCGACAGCTGTGCTGCGGGAGAGCGGTAGTTGGCCGACGCGTTGTTGGTCAGCACGTCCGGTGGGCCCCGCGCCGACTCTGCCGCGTCGAATATCCGCGATCCGCTCGGTTCCCGGATGTCGCCGACCACGGTCGTCACTGTGCCCGCCCCGAGCGCCGCCGGCACCTCCCGCGCCTCCTACAGCCGCTCCAGCCCGCGGCCCATGACCTGTCACGGCGTATCGATACCCCTCCGGCGAAGACAAAACACCAGGTCCAGGCGTTGATGTTGTCCAGACCATTGACATGTGGGCGCCGCGATGTCTTTTTTCGGTGAGCTCGACGGTCCGTACACCAGGGTGAAGAGGAACGGCCGCACAGCTGATGCGGTACGTCTCGCCCGGCGCGCGGGGTCCGCGGCGCCGCAGACCGCCGAGCTGGTGGTCGGCTGAACCGGTAGGGGGCATCAGGACGGCCCATGACACCGGCCGGCCTGTTCCGACCGGCAGCGCGCCCGGCATCCCCGGACCTCTCAGGGCGTGCCGGGCGCGCAGCCATGTCCAGGCCCGGCCGAATCGGTCCGGGGCAAGTTGTTCCCAGACGGGCAAGCGACCGCTTAGTATGCGCCGGAGCAGTGGTAATGCCGACAGTGTTGTGGAGGCCCCTCATGCAGGCATGGCGAGTGCACCGGAACGGCGAGCCGAGCGAGGTGATGAGGCTCGAAGACACGGACCGGCCCACGCCCGGCGACGGGCAGGTGCTCCTCAAGGTACTCGCGGCGAACATCAACTTCCCGGACGCGCTGCTCTGCCGCGGCCAGTACCAGGTGCGGCCGCCGCTGCCGTTCACCCCAGGAGTGGAGATCTGCGGCGAGACGCAGGACGGGCGCCGGGTACTTGCCACCCCCGCCCTGCCGAACGGCGGCTTCGCCGAGTACGTCGTCGCGGACGAGGCGGCTCTTCTGCCGGCCCCGGACGCCCTGGACGACACCGAAGCGGCCGCTCTGCACATCGGCTACCAGACGGGCTGGTTCGGACTGCACCGCAGGGCGCACCTCCAGTCGGGCGAGACCCTCCTCGTGCACGCCGCGGCGGGCGGTGTCGGCAGTGCGGCGGTCCAGCTCGCCAAGGCCGCCGGGGCCAAGGTCATCGGTGTCGTCGGAGGCCCCGAGAAGGCCAAGATCGCGCATGAGCTCGGCTGCGACCTGGTCATCGACCGCCGCACCGAGGACATTGTCGCGGCGGTCAAGGAGTTCACCGGCGGACACGGGGCCGATGTCGTCTACGACCCGGTCGGCGGCGACGCGTACGCCAAGTCCGTCAAGTGCATCGCCTTCGAGGGCCGGGTGATCGTCGTCGGCTTCGCGAGCGGCGTCATCCCGACCCCGGCGCTCAACCACGCACTCGTGAAGAACTACTCGATCGTCGGGCTCCACTGGGGTCTGTACAACACCAAGGACCCGGCTGCGGTCCGCGCCTGCCACGAGGAGCTCACCGCGCTCGCGGCGCGGGGTGTCATCAAGCCGCTGATCAGTGAGCGTGTCGCGATGGACGGGGCGGCGGACGCCGTTCAGCGTGTCGCCGACGGCACGAGCACCGGCCGTATCGTCGTCCTCCCGGCAGGAGCCGCCCGATGACGACCGTCGACGCGGCCGAACTCCGCCGCCGCACCCGGGAGCTGCTCGCCGCACACCCCCCGGCCATCACGGAGCGCACGGACTTCCTGAGGGCCCGCTTCGACGCCGGACTCGCCTGGGTGCACTACCCGGCCGGGCTCGGCGGACTCGACGCACCGCGCTCCCTGCAGCCGGTCGTCGACGCCGAACTCGCCGCAGCGGGCGCCCCCGACAACGACCCCCGCCGCATCGGCATCGGCCTCGGCATGGCCGCTCCCACCATCCTCGGCTTCGGCACCGACGAGCAGAAGCAGCGCTTCCTGCGCCCCCTGTGGGTCGGCGAGGAGGTGTGGTGCCAGCTCTTCAGCGAGCCGGGCGCCGGGTCCGACCTGGCCGCGCTGGGCACCCGCGCCGTACGCGAAGAGGCCGACGGGGACTGGATCGTGGACGGCCAGAAGGTCTGGACGTCCAGCGCCCATGCGGCCCGCTGGGCGATCCTCATCGCCCGCACCGACCCGGACCTGCCCAAGCACCGCGGCATCAGCTACTTCATCTGCGACATGACCGACCCGGGCGTCGAGGTACGGCCGCTGCGTCAGATCACCGGCGAGGCCGAGTTCAACGAGGTCTTCCTCACCGGCGTACGCATCCCCGACAGCAGGCGGCTCGGCCCGGTCGGCGACGGCTGGAAGGTCGCCCGGACGACCCTGATGAACGAGCGTGTCTCGATCGGCGGATCCCGGATCCCGCGCGAGGGCGGCATGATCGGCCCGGTGGCCAGGACCTGGCGCGAACGTCCCGAACTGCGCACCCACGATCTCCACCAGCGGCTCCTCACCCTCTGGGTAGAGGCCGAGGTCGCCAGGCTCGCCGGTGAACGGCTGCGTCAGCAGCTCGTCGCCGGACAGCCGGGCCCCGAGGGCTCCGGCATGAAACTCGCCTTCGCCCGTCTCAACCAGGAGATCAGCGGACTGGAGGTCGAACTCCTCGGCGAAGAGGGGCTGTTGTACAGCGACTGGACGATGCGCCGGCCGGAGCTGGTCGACTTCACCGGACGCGACGCGGGCTACCGCTATCTGCGGTCCAAGGGCAACTCGATCGAGGGCGGCACGAGCGAGGTTCTGCTGAACATCGTCGCCGAACGCGTCCTCGGGCTGCCCGCCGAGCCGCGCAACGACACGGACGTCCCCTGGAAGGATCTGTCCCGATGACAGCGCAGACCGAAGAGACCGTGGCGCCCGATCTGCTGTACTCGGAGGCCGAGGAGGACCTGCGGGCCGCCGTACGGTCGCTGCTCGCCGACCGGTCCGACGCGCCGGCGGTGCTCGCCCGAGTCGAGTCCGACACGCCGTACGACCCGAAGCTGTGGAAGGCCCTCGGCGCCGGCATCGGCGCCGCCGGGCTGCTCGTGCCGGAGAAGCTCGGCGGCCAGGGCGCGAGCCATCGCGAAGCCGCGGTGGTCCTGGAGGAGCTCGGCCGCAGCGTGACCCCTGCGCCGTATCTGAGCAGCGCGGTCGTCGCGACCGAGACCCTCCTTGCGCTGGGGAGCGAGGACGGACCGGTCGCCGAACTCCTCGGCGAGCTGGCCGCGGCCCGTAAGGTCGCGGTCCTCGCCGTGCCGTTCCCCGCCGCACCGAAGGACGGCACGGCGGCCGAGACCGTGACAGGAACCCTGGACGGCACCGTCACCGCGGTCGCCGACGCGGCCGCGGCCGATGTGCTGCTCGTGCCGACCACCGACGGCCTCTACGCGGTCGAGGCGGATGCGCCCGGCGTCACCGTCGAGCCGCTCGTCCCGCTCGACCTGACCCGCCCGCTCGCCACCGTCACCCTCGCCGCCGCCACCGGAACCCGCCTCGCGGACGCGGAAGGGGCACGCTCCGCCGTAGGCCGCGGGCTGCTCGCCGGTGCCGGACTGCTAGCTTCCGAGCAGCTCGGCCTCGCCGAGTGGTGCCTGACCGAGACGGTCAGGTACACCCGCGAACGGCACCAGTTCAACCGGCCCATCGGCTCGTTCCAGGCGCTCAAGCACCGGATGGCGCAGCTCTGGCTGGAGGTCGTCTCGGCCCGCGCCGCCGCGCGAAACGCCGCGGACGCCCTCGCGACCGGCAGCCCCGACACGCCGCTCGCGGTGGCCGTGGCACAGGCGTACTGCTCCAAGGTCGCGGTCCATGCCGCGGAGGAGTGCATCCAGCTGCACGGCGGTATCGGCATGACCTGGGAGCACCCCGCACACCTGTATCTGAAGCGGGCCAAGGCCGATGCGATCGCGTACGGCACGGCCGGGCGCCACCGCGAGGCGATCGCCGAACTGAGGGAACTGCCCGCGCCGTAGCGGAACTGCGCCCGCGTCGGCGGATGCGGGGCGGGGATACGGGTTGTGTATCCCCGCCCCGTTCGCCGTTCCGGGCGGACGGCCGGACGGTGCAGAGCAGGAGCCCGACCGGACAAGGCCATGCAGTCCAGCCGCGCCCCCACTCGACCCACGACCCCGTCCGCCCGGGGGAACGGGAGTCGACGGACGGTCGACGACCGCGTCAACTCTTGGCAGGTACCTGCCCGTCAGGGCTGCTCCGGACCCATACTCGGTCGCGTCCGTCCGTCCGTCCGCACCTCGTTCCCGGGAGAATCCATGGCGTTCCCGACCCGCCGACGCGTCGTCACCACCGCCCTTGCCACCCTGGCCGCAGGCGCAGTCGTCCCCCTTCAGCCGGCCGCGGCCGCCGAGCCCGTCGCCGCGCGGCACCGCCCGCCCCGCCGCCCGCTGCGACAGGCCCACGCCCACAACGACTACCTCCATACGCACCCGCTCCATGACGCGCTCTCGCACGGGTTCACCAGCGTCGAGGCGGACATCTTCCTCGTGGACGGGGAACTGCTCGTCGCCCACGAAACCACCGACCTCGACCCCACTCGCACCCTCGCGTCGCTCTACCTTGACCCCTTGCTGGCCAGGGTCAGGGCCAATCACGGCACGGTGTACGCCGGCTGTCGCGAACCCGTGCAGCTGCTCATCGACATCAAGACCGACGGCGCCGCCGCCTACCTGGAACTCGACCGGCAACTGCAGCGGTACCGTCGGATGCTGACCTCGTATCACGACGGCCGGGTACGCGCAGGCGCAGTCACCCCCGTCATCTCCGGCGACCGGGCCGCCCGCGTCCCCATGGAGGCGCAGCGCTCGCGCCTCGCATTCTACGACGGCAGGCTCGACGACCTCGGCACCGCGGCAACCGCCTCATTCATCCCGCTCATCAGCAGCAACTGGACCGCGAGCTTCGGCTGGCTGGGCACGGGCCCGTTTCCCGCCACCGAACGGGACAGGCTCCGCGCCCTCGTCGGCGCCGCCCACCGCGGCGGACAGCGCGTGCGCTTCTGGGCGACGCCCGACGTCGCGGGAGCCGAGCGCGACGCCGTCTGGACCGAACTGCTGAGCGCCGGGGTCGACCATCTGAACACGGACGACCTGGCCGGGCTCGAGCTCTTCCTCCGTGCGAAGAACAGCGGTAGCCGACGCGGTGTCTGACGGACCGTACGGCGTGTGGCAGTGACAGTCAGTCAACACCCGGATGGCGGACACGCCAGTCCGCCGGATGGCCCCTTCGCTACGCCACACTGGCGGCCGAATGCCGCATTCCGGCGCGGCGGAGGAGGTTGACCATGGCCATTTCGATCTCACTGGTGCTGTTACTGCTGGTCCTTGCGGTGATCTTCCTCCGCAACGGAGGACTGAAGCTCTCGCATGCGATCGTCTGCGCGCTGCTCGGATTCTTCCTGGCCGGGACAAGCATGGCGCCGAGCATTCAGGAGGGGCTGACGGCCACGGCCGACGTCGTCAGCAGCCTCAAGCCCTGACCGAACTCGCTGCGGCGCCGTGAAGCGGTCATGAAACACACGGCACTTCCACGGATACCTCAAGGGGTCGCTCCGGCGTCGGGCGGCGGCGCGACCCCGTGCGGCCCCGACGGCACGGCCTGCGTCGGCGTGTTCAACGACGTCGTGGCGGCACGCGACACGAAGTGACGTTCGCCGTCCGGGGCGCGGACTGCGCGGATCAGGTACTGACGAGGCGCGACCGGATCAGGAACCGGACCCCCTCCGGCGCCTCCAGCGAGAACCCGCTGCCGCGCCCCGCCACCACATCGACGATCAGCCGGGTGTGCGCCCACACCTCGAACTGGCTCTTCGACATCCAGAAGGGGACGCGCTCCGCGACCCCGTCTACGGCGAGCGAAGCGAGCAGCACATCGGAGCTGCCGGTACGGAACTCGCCGTCCTGATAGCACATGGGCGCACTGCCGTCGCAGCAGCCGCCGGACTGGTGGAACATCAGTGGCCCGTGGGCCTCCCGCAGGCGCCGCACCAGATCGGCGGCTGCGGGAGTGAGCTCCACGCGCGGTGCGTCCGAGGGGATCACGTGTCGGCCTTTCGCTGTCCGGTACCGATGCGATGGCTCCAGGCAACCCCGCACAACGTTGCGTCGAGGTTGCACGGGAACGTGGACCTGCGGGCCGCGCTCATATGAGCATCGCTTCATTACGGTTGCGTCTCGCTGCGCCAGGAGGGGCTTGCTTTGGAGCGTGTAATCGATTCCAATCGTCCATGTAATCGTTTCCATGAATGGTGGCGCCGACCGCGCCACCCTCTGGATCCGATGCTCACGGAAACCACAAGGAGGTGGTCCGGCAGTGGCCAGCATCAAAGATGTCGCAGCCGAGGCCGGCGTGTCCGTCGCCACGGTCTCGCGTGTCCTCAACAGCCATCCGTCCGTCAGCCCCGACGCGAGGGCCCGTGTCCTCGCCGCTGTCGACGCGCTCGGCTACCGGCCCAACGCCGTCGCCCGGTCGCTGCGCACCGACCGGACGCGCACCCTCGGGCTGATCATCAGCGACGTCCTCAATCCGTACTTCACCGCGCTGGCCCGCTCCGTCGAGGAAGCGGCGCGCGCCCTCGGGTACAGCGTCATCATCGGGAACGCCGACGAGCGGCCCGAGCTGCAGGACCACCACATCCGTACGCTCCTCGACCGCCGGATCGACGGTCTCCTCGTCTCGCCCACCGACGGCGGCTCCCCGCAGATACTCGACGCCGCGCGCGGCGGCACGCCCATGGTCTTCGTGGACCGCTGGATTCCCGGGGTGGACGTGCCGGTGGTGCGTGCAGACGGCTGTCCCGCCGTACGGGACCTCGTCGCCCATCTGCACCGGCTCGGCCACCGCCGGCTGGCGATCATCGCCGGCCCGGCCGCCACCACCACCGGCAGCGAGCGCGTCGAGGCCTTCCGCGACGCCTTGGGTGAGCACGGGCTTCCGCTGCCCGACGCCTACATCGGTCAGGGCGACTTCCAGGCGGACAGCGGACGCCGTGCCACCGAGCGGTTCCTGGCCCTCCCCGAGCCGCCCGACGCGGTCTTCGCCGCCGACAACCTGATGGCCCTCGGCGCACTGGACGCGATCCGTGCGCGCGGGCTGCGGGTTCCGCAGGACATCGCGCTCGCCGCGTTCGACGACATCCCGTGGTTCGTCCACACCGATCCGCCGATCACGGCGATCGCCCAGCCGACCGGAGACCTCGGCCGAGCCGCCGTACGGGCGCTGGTCGACGTCATTGAGGGCCGGCCCCCGCAGTCCGTCACCCTTTCCGCCCGTCTCGTCGTACGCAGGTCGTGCGGCGAGCCCGCTTCGTACCAGAGGAGCAACCTGTGAGCAGTCAGGACGAACTGCTGCGCATCGAGGGAATACGAAAGACCTTCCCCGGCGTGGTCGCGCTCGACTCCGTCGACTTCGACCTGCGCCGCGGCGAGGTGCATGTCCTCCTCGGTGAGAACGGCGCGGGCAAGAGCACGCTGATCAAGATGCTCTCCGGCGCCTACCGCCCGGACAGCGGACGGATCCTGGTCGACGGGGACGAGGTGCGTGTCCACGGCGCCCAGGACGCCGAACGGCTCGGGATCGCCACCATCTACCAGGAGTTCAACCTGGTGCCCGAGCTGACCGTCGCCGAGAACATCTTCCTCGGCCGCCAGCCGCGGCGCTTCGGCATGATCGACCGCAAGAAGATGGAGGCGGACGCCGAGGAACTCCTGCGCCGCGTCGGCGTGCACGTCTCACCGAAGACCAAGGTGCGCGAACTGGGCATCGCCCGGCTCCAGATGGTGGAGATCGCCAAGGCGCTCAGCCTGGACGCCCGGGTCCTGATCATGGACGAGCCGACCGCCGTGCTGACCAGTGAAGAGGTGGACAAACTCTTCCGGATCGTCCGGCAGCTGCGCGCGGACGGCGTGGGGATCGTCTTCATCACCCACCACCTGGAGGAGATCGCGGCGCTCGGCGACCGGGTCACCGTTCTGCGCGACGGCCGCAGCATCGACCAGGTGCCCGCCTCGACCCCCGAGAACGAACTCGTACGGCTGATGGTCGGGCGCAGCATCGAGCAGCAGTACCCGCGCGAACGCCCGGAGACGGGCGAAGCGTTGCTCTCGGTGCGCGGGCTGACCCGTGGCGGCGTCTTCCACGACATCAGCTTCGACGTGCACGCCGGTGAAGTCGTCGGACTCGCCGGACTCGTCGGCGCCGGCCGCACCGAAGTCGTCCGCGCCGTCTTCGGCGCCGACCCCTACGACGCAGGGAGCGTCGAGGTGCGCGGCGAGCGGCTGGGCAAGGGCGACGTGAACGCCGCCATGGGCGCCGGGATCGGGCTCGTGCCCGAGGACCGCAAGGGCCAGGGCCTCGTGCTCGACGCCTCGGTGCAGGAGAACCTCGGCCTGGTCACGCTGCGTTCGGCCAGCCGCGGCGGTCTGGTGGATCTCAAGGGGCAGCGCGCTGCCGCCGCCCGGATCGCCGAGCAGCTCGGCGTGCGGATGGCGGGCCTCGGCCAGCACGTCCGCACCCTCTCCGGTGGCAACCAGCAGAAGGTCGTCATCGGGAAGTGGCTGCTCGCCGACACCAGGGTGCTGATCCTCGACGAGCCGACCCGAGGCATCGACGTCGGCGCGAAGGTCGAGATCTATCAGCTCATCAACGAACTGACGGCCTCCGGCCATGCGGTCCTGATGATCTCCAGCGACCTGCCCGAGGTCCTCGGCATGAGCGACCGGGTGCTCGTCATGGCCCAGGGCCGGATCGCCGGCGAACTGCCCGCGCACGAAGCGACCCAGGACACGGTGATGGCGCTCGCCGTCAGCGCCCCGTCCGTAACAACCACCCCAGATGTGAACGATGAAGTGGAGGGCTCCCGTGGCCACTGACACGCTCAAGAGCAATACGGGGGCAAGTGGCGCCTCGGCGCTCCGCCGCATCCTGCTCGACAACGGCGCGCTGAGCGCCCTGGTGGTCCTGGTAGTGGCGATGTCGCTGCTCTCCGGCGACTTCCTCACCACCCAGAACCTGCTCAACGTGGGTGTGCAGGCCTCCGTGACGGCGATCCTCGCGTTCGGCGTGACCTTCGTCATCGTCTCGGCGGGCATCGACCTGTCCGTCGGCTCGGTGGCCGCGCTCTCGGCGACCGTACTCGCCTGGATGGCGACATCCGAGGGCGTCCCCGTGTGGATCGCGGTGATCCTTGCGGTAGCCACGGGCATCGCCTGCGGTCTCGTCAACGGCGCCCTCGTCGCGTACGGGAAACTCCCGCCGTTCATCGCCACGCTGGCGATGCTCTCGATCGGCCGCGGCCTGTCCCTCGTCATCTCGCAGGGCAGCCCGATCCCCTTCCCCGGCTCCGTCTCGGTCCTCGGCGACACGCTCGGCGGGTGGCTGCCCGTCCCCGTCCTCGTGATGGTCGCGATGGGGCTGGTGACGGCAGTCGTCCTCGGGCGCACGTACATCGGCCGTTCGATGTACGCAATCGGCGGCAACGAGGAAGCAGCCAGGCTCTCGGGCCTGCGCGTCAAGCGGCAGAAGCTGGTCATCTACGCCCTGTCCGGTCTCTTCGCCGCCGCCGCAGGCATCGTCCTCGCCTCCCGGCTCGCCTCGGCGCAGCCGCAGGCCGCTCAGGGCTACGAGCTGGACGCGATCGCCGCGGTCGTCATCGGCGGCGCCAGCCTCGCGGGCGGCGTCGGCAAGGCCTCCGGAACCCTGATCGGCGCGCTCATACTCGCCGTGCTCCGCAACGGCCTCAACCTGCTGTCCGTCTCGGCCTTCTGGCAGCAGGTCGTCATCGGTGTCGTGATCGCGCTCGCAGTCCTGCTGGACACGGTGCGCCGGCGGACCGGCGGTGGGTCCGCGACGTCGGCGTCCTCGCCCGGGGCATCCGGGCACCGGGGCAAGGGAGCCGCGAAAATCGCGATCGCCGCCGTGTGCGTGGCGGCCGTCGTCGCAGCCGTGTCCTTCTTCAACTCCGGCAACTCCGGCACGACCACCAAGGTCGGCATGTCGCTCTCCACGCTCAACAACCCCTTCTTCGTCCAGATGAAGGCGGGCGCGCAGGCCGAGGCGAAGGACGCGGGCATCGACCTCACCGTGACGGACGCGCAGAACGACGCGTCGCAGCAGGCCAACCAGCTGCAGAACTTCACCGGCGCGGGCGTGCAGTCGATCATCGTCAATCCGGTGGACTCGGATGCGGTGGGACCCGCGGTGCGGGCCGCCAACAAGGCCGACATCCCCGTGGTCGCCGCCGACCGCGGCGTCAACAAGGCGGAGACCGCGGCGCTCGTCGCCTCCGACAACGTCGCGGGCGGCAGGCTCGCCGCGAAGGCGCTGGCCGAGAAGCTCGGCGGCAAGGGCGACATCGTCGTCCTCCAGGGCACCGCGGGCACCTCCGCCAGCCGCGAGCGCGGCAAGGGCTTCACCGAGGGTCTGAAGGCCTACCCGGGGATCAAGGTCGTCGCCTCCCAGCCTGCGGACTTCGACCGTACGAAGGGCCTGGACGTCATGACCAACCTGCTGCAGTCCCACCCGCGCATCACCGGCGTCTTCGCCGAGAACGACGAGATGGCGCTCGGCGCGGTCAAGGCGCTCGGCAGCAAGGCCGGCAAGTCCGTCGACGTCGTCGGGTTCGACGGCACCCCCGACGGCCTGAAGGCGGTCGCCGCGGGCACGCTGTACGCCTCGGTCGCCCAGCAGCCGAAGGAGCTCGGGAAGATCGCCGTGCAGAACGCGGTCGAGGCCGCGCGCGGCAAGCAGGTCGACAGCATGGTCAAGGTGCCGGTGAAGGTCGTGACGGAGAAGAACGTCGCCGACTTCTCCTGACCGGCCCCACCCCCAGTGAAATGAGGACAGTGATGCGCGACTACGACCTGCTGGTCGTGGGGTCGGCCAACGCCGACCTGGTGATAGGCGTCGAGCGTCGGCCCGCGCCGGGCGAGACCGTGCTCGGCTCCGATCTTGCGGTCCACCCCGGCGGCAAGGGAGCCAACCAGGCGGTCGCCGCCGCCCGCCTGGGCGCCAGGACCGCACTGCTCGCCAGGGTGGGTGATGACGCCCATGGGCGGCTGCTGCTGGAATCGCAGCGCGCGGCCGGTGTCGAGACCGGTGGTGTCCAGGTCGGCGGGGCACCCACCGGCGTCGCGCTGATCACGGTGGATCCGTCGGGTGACAACAGCATCGTGGTCTCGCCCGGGGCCAACGCCCGGCTGACCCCCGGCGACATCCGCGCCGCCGACCGCCTGCTCGCCGGCGCCCGGGTCGTCTCGGCGCAGCTGGAGATCCCCCTGGAGACGGTGGCCGAGGTGGTACGCACCCGGCCGGCCGGTACCCGGTTCGTACTGAACCCGTCCCCGCCCGCGCCGCTGCCCGCGGACGTCCTCGCCGCCTGCGACCCGCTGGTGGTCAACGAGCACGAAGCCCGGTTCATGCTCGGCGATGCGGCCGGGCCCGGCCCCGAGGACTGGGCGCGGGAGCTTCTCGTGCTCGGCCCGCGGTCGGTGGTGATCACGCTGGGTGCCCAGGGTGCGCTGGTCGCCGACGGCCGTACGGACACGGTGGTGCGGGTTCCGAGCCTGCGGGTCGACGCCGTGGACACCACCGGCGCCGGCGACGCCTTCACCGCCGCTTTGGCCTGGCGGCTCAGCCTGGGCGAGGACCTCGCGACGGCTGCCGCCTTCGCTGTGCGGGTGGGCGCCGCCGCCGTCACCAGGGAAGGCGCCCAGGCGTCCTTCCCCACCGCCGAGGAGGTCTCCGCGCTGTGAAGAAGGCCGGAATACTCAACCGTCATCTGGCCGGGGCGCTGGCCGAACTGGGCCATGGCGACACGGTCCTCGTCTGCGATGCGGGCATGCCCGTCCCGGCCGGCCCGCGCGTCGTCGATCTGGCCTTCCGTGCCGGGATCCCCTCCTTCGCCGACGTGCTCGAAGGGCTGCTGGACGAGCTGGTGATCGAGCGCGCCACGGCCGCGCGCGAGGTGCGGGAGGCGAATCCTGCGGCTGCCCGGCTGCTGGAAGGGTGCCTGCCGGATCTGGAGCTGGTCGGACACGACGAGCTCAAGGCGCTGTCGGCAGGGGCGCGGCTGATCGTACGGACCGGGGAGGCGCGGCCCTACGCGAACGTCCTGCTGCACTGCGGCGTCTTCTTCTGATACGCGTGGAGACGAGTGAGGCCCGGCTCCGCAACGCGGTGCCGGGCCTCACCGCGTTTCCTGGCGGGCTGTCAGCGCGCCCGCGCCGCCTGCGCCGCCGAGACCGAGGCCGTCAGCAGCTCCGCGTCGAAGAGTGAGGCGTCCGCGAGACGGGCGGCGCCCGCATAGGCATTGAGCATGACCTTGGCACTCCGCAGCGCCGCGGGAGACCTGCGGACCAGCGGCTTGGTCCACCGTACGACGGTGCTGTCGAGATCGTCCTCCGGAACGACCTTGTGGAGTATGGAGAGTTCCGCCGCCCGCACGGCATCGAAATTGTCCGCCGTGAGAATCAGCTCGCGGACCTTCGCAGCCCCCGACTCGTTGAGCAGGCGGGGCAGGACCCCGCCCCACGCCGGCGGAACCCCGAGGCCCAGCTCCGGCATCCGGAAACGGGAGGTGTCCGCCCCGACCCGCAGATCGCAGAAGATCGCGAGTCCGAGACCGGCTCCGATCACTCCGCCGTGCAGCCGGGCGATGGTGACCGCATGCGTGGTCGCCAGTGCGTCGCACACCCGGCGCGCCTTGTTGCCGAGGGCGTGGAGGCCCGCCCCGCCGGGGGCGGCGGCGAGGAGCTCGGCGAACTCGCTCCGCTCTCCGCCCAGACAGAAGTCGTCCCCCGCGCCCGAGAGGACGAGCACCCGGATGCCCGGGTCGTCGTCCAACGCGGCCAGGACGGTGAGGAGTTCGTCGAGGACCCGCCCGGACAGCGCGTTGCCCGTCTCGGGGAGGTTCAACTGCACCTGCAGGACCGGGCCTTCGGTCGTGACGCGGAGGGTCTTGAAGTCTTCTGGCATGCTCGTTCTCTTCCTTGTGCTCTGATTTCCGCGTGTGTTCGGGACCGTGCCTCAGGCTCGGGCGACCGTCAGCTTCGTGAGACGGCGGAAGGCCACGCGTGGCGCCCAGACAGGCGAACCGCTGATGCGCAGGCCGGGCAGCCGCTCCAGCAGCGCGGTCAGCAGCGAGGTCGCCTCCAGACGGGCCAGCGGCGCGCCGAGGCAGTAGTGGATGCCGCCGCCGAAGCTGAGATGAGGGGCTCTGCGATGGATTTTGAACAGGGTGGGGTCTTCATACTTCGCCGGGTCGTGATGGGCTGCGCCGACCATGAGCTGCACCATCTCGTCCTTGTGGACGCGCACTCCGGCGAGTGTCGTGTCCTTGGGGGCGATCCGGCTGATCATGTGGATCGGCGCGTCATAGCGCAGGACTTCATCGATCGCGCTCGGTATGTGCTCGGGATGCGCACGCAGCCACTCCAGTTGACGGGGGTGCTCATGGAGCAGCCACACCATGGTGGAGAGAAGGTGCGAGGTCGTCTCCAGCCCGGCCAGGAGCACGAAGAGTGTGAGGGAGTAGACCGCCTCGTCCGCGACGGCCCGGTCGGATTCGAGCCCGTCCCAGGTCCGCAGCCAGGCCGACACCGGATCGTTCCCCGGGGCCCTGCGGCGCTCCTCGACCAGAGCGGTGAAGTACTCCCGGAGGCGATGGGTCGCCGCGTCGGAGAGCGCGAGCTGGCTCCGGGACGGGAAGAGTTCCTGGGTGAACACCTGATCATGCGTGAGTGACCGAAGGAGAGGATAATCGACCGGTGATATACCGAGCCATTCACCGATCACGGTGACAGGCAATTCTTCGGTGACCAGTTCACAGAAATCCACCTCGCCATGGCATAGATCGCCGGTGAGGCGGTCGAGCAATCGCCCCGTAATTCGGTCGACCGATTCTCGCATGACTTCGAGTGATTTTCTGTCGAACATATTGCCCATGGACCTCCGCATCGTGGTGTGATGCGGAGGATTGAGCATGGGGAGCGTGTCGGCCATTTGACGTGAAGCGGGGGCACCCCAGCGGGTGACGTCCTCCTGCCGGGTCCGCCACTCGCTGCCGGGTACCTTCCAGGATCTATCCCTGAGTACCTGGTCACAGAGGGTATGGGAGTTCACCAGGTGCCCGCCCCAGGGGGCCGGAATGACGTCACCCATGGCCCTGAGTTCTTTATAGATAGGCAATGGATTTGCCTGACCACTCGGGGTACGCAGCCGCGAGAAAAGCGAAGAAACGGCACGCCGGTCGACCGGCGGGATAGCCAGGGAAAGCTCCACAGGGAATCCTTTTCAAGAGATGACGTAGGATTTTTCAACCCTGTCTACCCATGTGGTTGAATGTTCATGCAGGGGTGAATACGGGAAGGGCTGTTATGGATCTCACACCTTCCACCAGGTCAGGAATCCGCTCCACCAGCTACCCTTCTGCGGTGCGTTTCCGCTGTCCCGGGACGGGGTATTTTCAGGGGTCCTGATTGCCCCGGCGGAGGGCGCGGATCCGCGCCTTTCTTTGCGTTCCGGGGTAAAACGGGCGGGCAGCGACTTGAGGGCGCGGTGGAACGGCCCGGGCCGCCAGGACAGCATGTCGGCGGGCACGGCCAGGTCGATGTCCGGAAGGCTGTTGAGCAGCTTCTCGATCGCCTGGACGGCGATCAGCAGGGCAGGATCCTTGGCCGGACAGGCGTGCGGCCCCGCACCCCAGGCGAGGTGGGCCCGCTTGCTGAGCGTCTGCCGGCTCATGGACAGGGCAGGATCGGTGTTCGCCGCGGCAAAGCTGATCAGCACGGGATCACCGGCGTTGAGCGTCACCCCGCCGAGGTCCACGTCGTACACCGGGTAGTGCGCGGCGTAGTTGGCGATGGGCGGGCTGTTCCAGAGCACGTCATTGATGGCGTCCTCGACCAGCAGACCGGCCGAGTGGTGACCGCCCGCGTACTTGTCGTCGGAGAGCAGCAGCCGCAGCGCGTTGGCGATGATGTTCTGGGTCGGCTCGGTGCCCGCCCCGATCAGCATCACCAGCTGATGGATCATCTCCTCGTCCGTCAGCCGGGCCTCGTGCTGCATCAGCCAGGAGGTGACGTCCTCGCCCGGCTCGGCCCGCTTCAGTGCGACCAGTTCGAACAGGGATTCCGTGAGGATCTGGTTCGCCTGCTCCACGTCCACGCCGTCGAAGAGACAGGAAATACCGAAGACGAGACGGTCGCCGATCTCCGCAGGGCAGCCGAAGAGGTCGTTGAAGACGAGCAGCGGCAACAACTGCGCGTAGTCGGTGATCAGATCGGCCCGGCCCCGGCCGTTGAACTGGTCGATGAGATAAGTGGCGACGCGGTCCACATGCCGGGTCATCCGATGCGTATCGACCCGGGCCAGCGAATCCGTCACCGCCTGACGCAGCCTCAAATGGACGGCGCCGTCGGTGAACAGACAGTTGGGCCGGTACAGCATCATGGGAAGCACAGCGCTGTCCATGGGCACCAGGCCCTCGTTCACGGCGCGCCAACGGCGTGAGTCCCGGGCGAAGACGTCAGGGTTCTGCAGCACATGGAGCGCCGCCGCGTAGTCGGTGACCAGCGACGCCTCCACGCCGGGGGACAGCTCGACGGGGCCCGCCGGACCGTACTCCCGAAGGTGTCGGTAGAAGGCGTCCGGAGCGGCAGCGAATTCGGGCCCGTGCAGAGGAACGCTCTTGCCGCTGTTGTGGGCCGGGCACCCCGGCGGCGGGGCCTGGGCCTCCGAATGATGTTGCATGCCGAACTCCTAGGAAAGGCGCGACTGTAGGTAACGGACGAGAACGATGAGCGCATTCGCCGACGAGCGCTGGTCACGCGCGTCGCAGGTGACGAGTGGCGTCTCGGGCAGGAGGTCGAGAGCCTCCCGGATCTCCGCATCCTGGTGGTTCTGGCTGTCGGCGAACCGGTTGACGGCAATGGTGTACGGGATTCCGTACTGCTCGACAAGATCCATGACGGGAAATGATTCTTCGAGGCGTTCGGGATCGACGAGCACCAAGGCGCCGAGTGCGCCCCGAGACATGTCTTCCCACACCTGGACGAAGCGTTGCTGCCCGGGTGTTCCGAAGAGATAGAGGACCAGGTTCTCGCTGAGCGTCAGCCGGCCGAAGTCCATGGCCACGGTGGTCGTGGACTTCCCCGGGGTGCCCTTGAGGTCGTCGATCCCCTCACCGGCCTGCGTCATCACCTCTTCGGTGCGCAGCGGTGGAATCTCGGACATGGTTCCGATGAACGTGGTCTTACCCACGGCGAAATGACCGACGACGAGGATCTTCGCCGCAGTCTGCACTGAATCGCGCAGGTAGACGCCGTCATCCGAATCTTGCTTGAAGGCCATGCAGCACCTCCTCGAGTATGTGACGGTCGACAAGTTCCGCGCTGGGAACGGGTTTGCGCGTGCAGAGATATCCGCTGTCGATGAGATCGGTCAGCAGCAGTCTGACGATTCCCACGGGAAGCTGGGTGTGTCCGGCGATCTCCGCGACCGAGAGATAGCCACCCGAGCACAGCTCGATCAGGCGGCGCTTCTCGGGATCGAGCAGATCGTTCCGGGGAGCTTCTTCGGCCACGGTGACCAACGTGATCAGTGACAGACCGTCACCGTTCAGCAGGATGCGGCCGTTGGTGATCACGTACGGACGTACTAACGGTGGTGCTTCCGGTCCCAGTTCGGAGTCGTCCGGTGTCGTCATGCCTTGGTGTCAGCAATCTCGCGAGGGGGGCTGGTCAGGGCCTTGCCGAGTTGGCCGACGAGCTGCTGCATGCGGAAGGTGATGTCAGCCATGTCGACCTCGGGGGAAGCCGACACGGCGAGGTAGGCCCCTTCGCCGGCGGAGATGAGAAAGACCCAGCCGTGCTCGAACTCGACGAGCGTCTGACGCCAGGTCGGCCGGTCGCTCGGCGGCTCGCCGCAGAAATCCGCCACGGTACGGCTCAGGGACTGCATGCCGCTCATTGCCGCGGCGACGGTGTCGGCATGATCCTTCCCGACATCCTTCGAGCGGGCCATGAGCAGGCCGTCGGCGGAAACGAGAATGGCGTGCCGTGCCTCGGGCACTTCCAAGGCGCTGTCAAGCATCCATGACAGGTCGTAGTTCACTGAGCCTCATGCCCTTCGCTACTGGCGCTGTTTGTGCGTCGTCCTGACTGTGTCCCCCGTTGGAATGCCCCCATGACGGAAGCGATCTGTTCGGTCGATCGTGCCGGGGTCTCCCCGCTGTCGGCTGTCGGCACGATCGAAATGGCGGCGCCTCTGCGGCGCCTCTTCGGCAGGCCGCCGAAGGTGGTCGAGGAATCCGTCGAATCCTCTTCGGGCGGCATCGGGGAAGACTCGCCCACAGCGGGGTTCTCCTTCGCCTCGGGCTTGAGGTCGGGCTCCGGCATGGACGTGAGGAGATCATCGGGAAGGAGCACGACCGCCCTCACACCACCGTACGGAGAGGCCGAATCCACAGAGACGCTGAACCCGTAGCGTGCCGCCAGCACGCCGATCACGGTGAATCCGAACTGAGGCGGGTTCCCGAGCCCTGAGACACCGGGGGAGCGCTCGCTCGAAAGGAGCTTGGCGGCCCGGCTCTTCTCTTCCTCGTTCATACCGACACCGGCGTCGTCGACGACGATGCAGACACCCTTGGGTACGGCCCGGATGTTGATCTCGATCGTGGTTTCCGGCGCCGAGTAGCTGGTGGCGTTGTCGAGCAGTTCGGCCAGCGTGAGCGCGACCGGTTCCACGGCCCGGCTGACGATGGCGAAATTGCTCTGGGTCCGGATCTCGACACGCGTGAAATGGCGGATTCGGCCCTTCGCGCTGCGCACCACGTCGTAGAGCGACGCGGCCGTACGCTGGCGGCCGAGCCAGCCGTCGCAGAGCACGGCAATGGACTGGGCGCGCCGCGCGAACTGCGAGTTCATGTGGTCGATGTCCAGGAGATCCTGGAGGATCTGAAGTTCGCCGTACTTCTCCTGCAGTTTCGTGATCGCCAACTGCTGCTCGCTGGCGAGACCCTGCAGCGTGCGCATGGCGGACTTCAGAGCGGTCTTGGTGTCCTCCTCGGCCCGCTCCTTCGCTTCCTGCACGGATTCCGCATAATGCTCTTCAAGAGCAGAATAATGTTGGGTGAGTTCCAGCTTTTCCCTACGCAGAGTGGAATTCGCACGTCTGCCACGAACGATTGCGGTTGCGGCGACAGGAGTACCAGCGATCAATGCCCACAGTGCTGGATCCTGGAAGTATTGAGTCATAAGGCTCTCTTCGGATGGCTGGGCCGCCGGATGCAGAACTTCCGGAAGACGCGTCCGTGTGCGCCCGTGACCTCGGTTCCACGGGAACGACCGCGCGTCCTCTGCTGCCCGGCTGCCTTGGAAGGCCCGGCTGATGGCATAACTCTCCCCGGTGTGGCGGAAGTCTGGGCCGACGCTTCATTGAATGCACGTCGCAGCGGTATTGATGCCGCCAGGCAAGCTTTGGCGATCCTAGCATCATCCGAAGGGATGATGATCAAGCAGTTTTGTTCCCTTTTTTCCATCTGACGGTAATTCAGCATGGTGTCCGGTATGGGGACTTGGTGATCCTGACTGTCCGAGAGGACGTGCCACTTGCCGCAGAAGGGTGAGCTTCAACCGAGGCGGCGACGGCGCAGAACGCAACCGGCAGGAAGAACGTGAAGTTGAGCGGGATGAAGTGGGTCAGCGGTCCGATGACGGCGGGCCCGGCGAGCAGACCGAGGTAGCCGAGTCCGGCGACGCGGGAGACATTGGCCCCGGCGGCGTCCTGGTCGACGTGGCCTGCGGCGCTGAACAGATGGGGGATGCAGCCGGACAGCCCGGCCCCGTACACGGTCCAGCCGGCCAGGGCCAGCGGTGTCCAGGGAGACAGCGCCGCTACCGTGAGGCCGAGCGCGGCCACGGACGCCCCGTGGCGGAGGACGGCCACCGGGCCGAAGCGAGCGGCCACTCGGTCGGTGAGCAGCCGGCCGATGGTCATGGCGGTGGCGAAGGCCCCATAGGCGAGGGCAGCGGTCGCGGGGGGCGCGTCCAGGACGTCGCGCAGCTGGAGCACACTCCAGTCGTTGGCCACGCCCTCGCAGAGCATGAGCATCAGCGCGAGGGCGGCCAGCATCCAGATGCGGCGGGGCGTCCTGGGCCCGTTCGTCACCGCGGCGGCGGGTACTTCGGCGGTGGAGTCGCGCTCCGTACGAAGCAGAGCGGGGGCGGCCAGCGCGGCTACGGCGAGGCCGACGAGCGCCACCGCGCCGAGAGTGACCGCCGGGCTCCAGCCCGATGCCGTACGGCAGGCGGGCCGGATGGCAGTGGCGGAGCCGGCCGAACTCACCGGCGCCTCGGAGATGACCATCCGCCGGGACCTGGACCTGCACGCCGTCGTCACCGACGAGTCCGCACCGCTCGACGAGACCGACGCACTGGCTGCGGCGGGTGTGACGGTACGGAAGGTGTGACCGTACGAAACGTGTGGCCACCCCGGGGCGGGCGGGCGCGACCACCCATGAGGGGGCAGCCAACCACGGCCGGCGCGGCTGATCCGGCCACGGCAGCAGCCCGCCCCGTCTCACGGGCGCGGGGTCTCGGCGCGGCCTGCTGCCGCGGGCGGGCGGGAGGCCACCCAGCCGCGGCGCACGCTCCACGTGCCACTGTCGGCGCTCGCGCCGCGCAGTCCGTCGAGGGTGTTCTCTCCGGCGAGCGCGGGCAGGCGGGCGTCCCGGAGTGAGGCGAAGGCGACAGTGCGGTCAGGGGCCCAGTCCGCGCTGCGGCGCAGACGGCGGGCCAGTTGGGCAAAGCCGAGCGGGGCGGCTGCCATCACCCAGGCGTCGGGTGTCTCACCGGTCAGCCTCGTCGCGGGGCGTAGCCAGGAGGCCGCCGACTCCGGCCAGTCGACCACGGCCAGGACCGTTCCGCCGCAGGCGCGCCAGGCGGTGCTGAAGGCTTCGGCCGCTGCCCTGGACGCGTCGTCGCGGCTGTGGCCGATGAACACGGTCTCGATGGGGGACCGGGGATACTTCAGCAACCCGATGAGTGCGGTGAGTTCGGCCTCGGTGTGTGGGGACGGCGGCGGCAGGTCGCGGTACTCGGCGAGGTCCGAGGCGGGGATCAGAGGCGAGCGGTCCTGCTTCCGCTCCTTGGGCGTGTTCATGGTGGAGGCGTTCTCCCGGTTCAGTTTCCAGCGGGCGTACGTCGCGGGCAGGCACACGGCGCAGGGCCGGTACCCGGCCGTGATCGCGGTGGTCTCGTCGGGGAAGAAGACCCGGTAAGCGACATAGTGGCCACGGGCGATGGCCCGCAGGGCGGAGGGCAGTCGAGCCGGCCGTACAGACGTCCGCGCCGGTGCCCTCCGAGCGCGCCGGGGGCGGCACTCCGGTACGGCAGTCCGTCCGCGCCGAGCAGGGTGTACATACGCGTCAGGCGGCGTCGTGGAAGACCAGGCCCAGCGCGTGGCGGCGGCCGGATCGGACGGTGCTGACTCCGTGCCGCATCGCACCGGCCGACCAGCCGCGTCGGCCGGCCACCGGGCGGTCGCGGGTGGTGAAGATCAGTCCGTGGCCCTGAGCGAGGACGTGCGTGGTGCCGCGCGACTGGGCGCGCGGGCGCTGCTCGACGAGCAGGAACTCCCCGCCGGTGTAGTCGGTGCCGTACGCGTCGAGACCCACCACCACCTGGAGGGGGAAGAGCATGTCGCCGAACACGTCGCGGTGCAGGGCGTTCCAGTCGCCTCCTCATAGCGCAGCAGGATCTGCGCCGAGCGGTTCTGCCCCGCTTCGTGGCACAGGGACACCCATTCCTCCAGGGTGTCGGGCCAGGGTGCGGGGCGGCCGAGCCGAGCGGCCCAGTCGCGGGCGATGGTCAGCAGGTGCGGGTAGAGCGCCGCGCGCAGTTCGGCCACCGGACGGGGCAGATCATGGGTGAAGTAGCGGTACTGGCCGGAACCGAAACGGTGACGGGCCATGTCGACCGTCGTCCGGAAGAGGTCGGTCCGGTCGTAGAGTCCGGCGATCTCGGTGCACTGGGCGATGGTGAGGAGACGTGGCGTGAACGCGCATCCGTAGGTGTCCAGTTCCTCGGCGAGGTGCGCCCAGTCGGCCGTGTCCACGTGCTTGCGGGTGCGGGCGATGTCGGTCTTGGTGCTCATCGGTGTGCTCCGTCAGGGGGTGTGGGCCGCGCCGCCGTCGGCGGTGTCTGCCCGTCGTCAGATGAGCGTCGGCTGCAGGGCGCCCTCGTGCGTGAGGAGCTGCACCTTTCGCTCGACACCGCCGGCGTAACCCCGCATCGAGTTGTCGGCGCCGATCACCCGGTGGCAGGGGCGCACCAGCAGCAGCGGGTTGGCGCCGACCGCCCCGCCCACGGCTTGCACGCGCTCACGCGGAAGGCCGAGCTGCTCGGTCAGCTTGCCGTAGGTGGTGGTGGCGCCGTACGGGATGGCATCCAGGGCGCCCCACACCTGCTGCTGGAAGTCGGACCCGGTGGGCGTGAACTCCAGGTGGAACACGGTCAGTTCACCTGTGAAGTAAGCCTGGATCTGTCGAACCGCCTCGGCGAAGGCGGCTTCGTCGTGCCGCCATTCCTTGCGGAGTGGGGGAGCCTTTTTCATGCCCTGCAGGGACAGCGAGGTGAGCGCGGTGCCACCCGGCGCTGTGTGGGACTCCTCGCCCACCAGGAGCAGGTGGCCGAGCGCGCTGTCGATCGTGGTGTGGACCGTCATGGTCGTGGTCCCCTTCGTGTGGATGTTTCCGTCCTGCTCTCACAGCCTGGGGGTTTCGGACGCGCAAAGCTGGCGGTATTCGGTCACCGCGCTGGGAGCTGTTCCCGGGCCGGATTCCACGATGTCGAGGAGGCTCTCCGCGACGGCCTGACGTCGCGGTGCGGTTCCATGCCGAGCTCATCCACTTGCAATTATTTATGCCATTTCAGCAAGATAAGAGGCGTGGAAGAGCTGAGTACCGTACTGGCCGCTGTCGGGCCGCGACTGCGCGCTCTGCGTAGGCAGCGCGGCATCACCCTGGCCGACCTGGCGGAGACGACCGGGATCTCGGAGAGCACGCTCTCGCGACTGGAGAGCGGCGGGCGGCGGCCGAACCTGGAACTGCTGCTGCCGCTGGCCCGCGCCTACGGAGTCCCGCTCGACGAACTGGTCGGCGCACCGCACACCGGGGACCCGCGCGTGCACCTTCGTCCGGTACGCCGATCCGGGATGACGTTCGTGCCGCTGAGCCGCCGGGCCGGGGGCATGCAGGCGCACAAACTGGTGATCCCGCCCAGCCGCCGGGACACCGAACCCGACCTGAAAGTGCACGAGGGGTACGAATGGGTCTATGTCCTGAGCGGCCGGCTGAGGCTGCTCCTCGGAGACCGGGACCTGGTCCTCACATCCGGTGAGGTGGCGGAGTTCGACACCCATGTGCCGCACTGGCTGGGAGCTGCTGACTCCGATGCGGTCGAACTGCTCGTCCTCTTCGGCCCGCAGGGTGAACGTGCCCATTTGCGTGCCCGCGCGACCTGACCGCACGCGGAAGTCCGCGCCCGCACACGCGGCGGGAAGGCCGCTCGCGGCCGGCCGGCGGTCGGGAAGCGCACGCCGCCGACCGGCGCAGGGGAGTCACCGACCAGGGGGGCGGCCAGGGCGGAGCAGCGTGTCGAGTCCATGGCGGCGATTCCCCAGGGCGCGCTCGCAGCCGGCGGCCTCAGCATCAGGGCTGAAGGCATCAAGGAACCGCTCCTCCTTCCGGAGCGCCACCGCGGCATCGGTGTCGGCGGCCACGAGATCGCTGTTGATCGCTGCCGCGGCCTGCACTCCGGCTGCCGCAGCGGCGGGGACCCCGCCCAGCAGTTCGGTGACATTGCCGGCGACCCACACCCCGGCGACACCGGTGAAGCCACTCGCGTCCGATTCCACGTAACTCCCCACGCCCATGGGGTGCTCCACCGCAGTCGGACCGAGGCCTGCGAGCACTTCGCTACGGGCTTCGAACCGGGGCGCCACCACCAGGGCACGCACCGGTACCCGTCGGCCGGAGGACAGCCGTACAGCCGAGAGGCGGTCGTCGTCGCCCACTTCGAGAGCGGCTACCTCTCCGTCGACCACGCTGATTCCGCGGGCGGCCAGCTGCTCCCACTGCTCCTCGCCCGGGTCGTCCGCGGTGTGCAGGAACAGGGTCACGTCCGGCGACAACTGGCGGAACAGCAGCGCCTGATGCACTGCGGCCGGCCCGTCGGCGAGCACACCGATCGGCGCGTCGCGCACCTCCCACCCATGGCAGTACGGGCAGTGCAGAACGTCACGGCCCCAACGCTCCCGAAGACCGGGGACATCGGGGAGTTCATCCACCAGTCCGGTGGTCACCAGCAGTCGCCGAGCACCATAGCTCCGGCCCCCAGCGGTGGCCACGACGAACCGTTCGCCGTCACGGCGGACGGCCACCACCTTGTCCGACACGATCCGCGCGCCGTAACCGGTGACCTCCGCCCGGCCCGCTCGCAGCAGCTCGCCCGGCGCGATTCCGTCGCGCGACAGCAGTCCATGGACTCCGGATGCGGGCGCATTGCGCGGCTCCCCGGAGTCGACCACCAGCACCGACCGCCGGGAGCGGGCCAGCGTCAGAGCACCGGACAGCCCGGCGATCCCACCTCCGACGACCACGACATCTACATCAGCAGCTGCCTCGACGAGGCTGTTCTTCTCCGTCTCATTCATAGGAACACCCTGCGAGCCACCCGGGCGCAAGTGCAAGATCTCTTGCTGTTATGGCAACTCTGCAGACGGTCGAGGGGCGGCGCATCCGGAGCAAGGAGATCGGCACCGTGCGCGGCAGCGTCGAACCCGCGCGGGTCAGCGTGTGGCGAGGCTGCGTGCGGCGCTGGTGATATGGGTGTGGGAGATGCCTGCGGCGTCGAGGAGTTCGGCGGGTGTGCCGGAGACGGGCAGGTTGCGGACGGCGAGATGGGCGAACGCGGGAGCCTGGCGGTGTTCGGCGAGGGCGGACAGGACTGCCTCGCCGAGACCTCCTTCGGGGTGGTGGTCCTCGACGACGACGAAGGCGCCGGTGTCGCGGGCGGCGCGGGCAAGGGTGTCGGCGTCCACGGGCTTGACCGAGTACAGGTCGATCACACGGGCGCTGATGTTGTCGGCCGCCAGTTGATCGGCGGCGGCCAGGCATTCGTGCAGGGTGACGCCGACGCCGATGAGGGTGACCTGGTCGTGGTCCGTGGCGCGCAATGTCTTGGAGCCGCCCACGGGGAAGGTCTCGTCGGGGCTGTAGAGGACGGGGTAGGCGCCGCGGGTGGTGCGCAGGTAGGAGATGCCTTCCAGGTCGGCCATGGCGGAGGTCAGGGCGGCGGCGGAGGTCGCGTCGCTGGGGTAGAGCACGGTGGAGCCGTGCACCGAGCGCATCATGGTGAGATCTTCCACCCCCATCTGAGAGGGGCCGTCCGCGCCGATCTCTACGCCGCTGTGGCTGCCCGACAGGGCCAGGGACACCTGGGAGATCGCTGCCATGCGGATGAAGTCGTGGGCGCGGGTGAGGAAGGCGGCGAAGGTCGCCGCGTACGGCCGGTAGCCGCGCACGGCCATGCCGACGGCCGAGGCGATCATCTGCTGTTCGGCGATATAGGTCTGGAAGTAGCGCTCGGGGTAGGCCTTGCCGAAGTCCTCGGCGTGGGTGGAGTTGCCCACTTCGGCGTCCAGCACGACGACGTCGGGGCGCGCGCCGAGTGCGACCAGAGCCTTGCCGAAGGCGGAGCGGGTGGCGACCTTGTCGCCGACCTCGAAGCGGGGCAGGTCGACGGTGACGTCGCCCATGGGCGGGCGGGGATGGTCGTCGACGGGCGGCCGGGGGCCGCTGACGGTGAGGTGGCGCACGCCGCCCAGCTCGGCCACGGCGCGCTCGGCGAGATCCTCGGGCAGGGGCTTGCCGTGCCAGCCCTCGGCGTCGGCGACCTCGTCGACGCCCTGGCCCTTGACCGTTCTGGCGACGACGACGGTGGGGGCCTGTCCGTCGGCGGCGGTGATCAGGGCCCGATCGATGGCCTTGAGGTCGTGGCCGTCGATGATCAGGGCCCGGCAGCCGAAGGCTTCGGCGCGGCGGGCGTAGGCGTCGGTGTCCCAGCCCAGTTCGGTGGGCCCGCTCTGGCCGAGGCGGTTGACGTCGATGATGGCGGTGAAGTTGCCCAGCCGGTGGCGGCCCGCCTTGTCCAGGGCCTCCCACACCGAGCCTTCCGTCATCTCGCTGTCGCCGCACAGCACCCATACGCGGTAGGGCTGCTGTTCCAGGTCGCGTCCGGCCAGGGCGATGCCCACGCCGTAGGCGATGCCCTGGCCCAGCGAGCCGGTGGCCACGTCCACCCAGGGGAGCACGGGGGTGGGATGGCCCTGCAGGCGAGCGCCGTTCTGCCGGTAGGTGGTCAGCAGTTCCTGCTCGTCGATGGCCCCGGCGGCGAGGAACATGGCATACAGCAGGGGAGAGGCATGGCCCTTGGAGAAGATCAGGTGGTCGCCTGTGGGGTAATTCGGCTGCTGCCAGTCGTAGCGCAGGTGGCGGGCCATCAGGACGGCCATGAGATCGGCGGCGGACAGGCTGGAGGTGGGGTGGCCCGAGCCGGCCGTGGTGCTGGCGCGCACGGAGTCCACGCGCAGCTGCTGGGCGAGTTCGAAGACCTGGTCCAGGTCGCTGTCGGGACCGATCGAGTGGCTGGATACGGCCGTCATCACGGCCTCCCTTCCTGCAGAAAAGCTGTTACCCGATGCCTGGTACCCCGTGTGCGGGGCTGGGTCACAGCTGCGACTGTCTGTTCGGCCGTTTGCCCGTGGCGATCGGTCGCATTGACGTCTCCTCATGTCCGGCCCGGACCGTGATGTTGCAGCCGGAGGGCCGCCGGTGGGCTCAGAGCGTGCGATGGAGGAGGTCGAGCAGGGCTGCCCAGTGGCGTTCGTCCGCGGCGGCGTCGTAGGCGGCGGTGTCGGCCTGCGTGAAGCCGTGGTCGGCGCCGGTGTAGACCTCGGCCCGGTGGCGTACCCCGGCGGCGGCAAGAGCCTTGTCCAGGCGGTCGATCTGTTCGGGCGGCATGCCGGGGTCCTGGTCGGCGTGGCCGAAGTACAGCTCGGCGGTGATGTTCTCGGCGAGCGTGTGCGGGCTGTCGGGGACGTCGGCGGCCAGGCCTCCGCCGTGGAAGCCGGCCATGGCCGCGACCCGGTTGGGGTGGGTGGCGGCGGCACGCAAGGCCAGGCGGGCCCCCATGCAGTAGCCGGTGATGCCGACTCGGCCTTCCGAAGCGTGGGGGCAGGCGGCCAGCCGGCCGAGGTAGGCCCCGGCGTCCCGGGCGGCCAGGTCGGGGGTGAGGGAGTCCATGACCGGGCGGAGCTGCTGGAAGATCTCCGGGCGCCGGGCAGGGTCGATGAGGTCGGGCAGGGCCACCACCGGGGCGCGGCCGTGGCGGTAGAAGACGTTGGGTACCAGCACCGTGTAACCGGCAGCTGCAAGCCGGTCGGCCATCTTCTTCAGCTGCGGCCGTAGCCCGAAGGCGTCCATGTACAGCAGCACCGCGGGATGGGGGCGGTCGTCGTCGGGATGCGTCAGATAGGCGTCCGCGACACCGTCAGGGGTGGGGACATCGACCTCTGTTCCGCGTACGGCGGGCATGGGTACTTCCGTTTCTCCGGGAGCTGTGTCCTGGCGTGTGGAGCGGGTGGTCACGCCGTTGTGGCGATGTGCTGGAAGACGGCGACGCACTTGTCCCGGCCGATCCTTGCAGGTGACCGAAGAAGTGATGGCGCACGCTGCGTGGAGGGGCGCTTGCGCCGGCAGGATCCGCACAGCCCTTCGCCGTCCGGGGCCGCGCGTGGAGGATCCTTCCGCAGCCGGCGCAAGGGCGCGATGTGGCGCCGCACCGGGAGCACATCAGGTGTCCGTCAGGTGGCCCAGTGCGGCCGTCGGTGGCGGACGAGGGCGGGAGCCCGTCGGCGAGCGCGGTGGCCATGCGGCGCACGGCCTCGCGCAGGGTGTCGGGAGGAGTCGTGTAGGGGATGCGGAGGCGCTGTTCGAAGAAGCCCGGGTCGGTGGCGAAGTAGGCGCCACCTTCGATCCGGACCCCGTAGTCCAGTGCGCGCTCGGCCAGCGGTGAGGCGATGGGCTCGCCCAGGTCGACCCACAGCGACAGGCCGCCGGGCGGCAGCTGCCAGGCGGGGCGCAATCTGCCGCAGCCACTGCCCTTCCTGACCGGTCGGCCTGCGACCCGGACGGACCCGCACCGTTCGCGTCGCGCGCCTGCAGGTATTAGGACAGAGACGACGGGTGGCACGGAGGAGTGGACCGGGATGCAGATCGTTGTCGACCTCAATCGCTGCCAGGGTTATGCGCAATGCGCATTTCTCGCCCCTCAGGTGTTCGAACTGCATGGCGAGGAGGCCCTGATGTTCACGCCGGCCGTGCCCGACGATCAGCATGAGCGCGTCCGCCGGGCGGTGGCGGCCTGTCCGGTACAGGCCATCCTCGCCGGTGAGCCGGCAGGTCTCGGCGCCCCGTGAGCGTCGTCGGCCGAATCGTCGTCGTCGGCGCATCGCTGGCCGGTCTGCGCGCCGCCGAGACGCTGCGTGACGAAGGTTTCGCGGGATCGCTGACCCTTGTCGGGGAGGAGCCCCACCCTCCTTACGACAGGCCACCGCTGTCCAAGCAGGTGCTGCTCGGTCGGGTACACGCGCATGACGTCGCGCTGCCGAGCCGTCGCGAGGTGGACGCGCAGTGGAAGCTCGGGGTCCGTGCCGTCGGGGTCGACCCGATCAAGAAGCGGGTGATCCTCGCCGACGGCGAAGAGCTCCCCTTCGACCGGCTGCTGATCGCGACCGGGACCCGGGCCCGGCCATGGCCGAACTCCGACGAAGCGCGCCTGGACGGCGTACTCACCCTGCGTACGAACGACGACGCGGCCCTCCTCGCCGAACTCCTCGACGCCGGACCGCGCCGGGTCCTGGTGATCGGCGCCGGATTCATCGGCTCGGAGATCGCGTCCGCCTGCCGGGAGCGCGGTCTCGACGTAACGGTCGCCGAACGCGGACCCTCGCCGCTCGTCGGCGCGCTCGGCGGGACACTCGGCACCTATGCGGCGCGGCTGCAGCGCGCACACGGGGTCGACCTGCGCTGCGGCGTGACCGTCACCGCTCTGAAAGGCAGCAACGGCCGGCTCACCGGCGCCGAGTTCTCCGACGGCGGCCGGATCGACGCCGATGTCGCCGTGGTCGCATTGGGCGCCGTCCGCAACACCGAATGGCTTGACGGATCAGGCCTGGCCGCAGGCCCTCGAGGTGTCGCTTGCGACGCGGGGTGCCGCGCCTTCGACATGTACGGGATCGTCACCGACGATGTCTTCGTCGCCGGAGACGTGGCACGCTTCCCGCATCCGCTCTTCGAGTACCAGATGCTCTCCCTCGAACACTGGGGCAACGCGGTTGCACAGGCCGAGGTCGCGGCGCACAACATGATCAGCCCGGGGCCACGAAGGCGCCCGCACCTGTCGGTGCCCGCCTTCTGGTCCAGCCAGTTCGGCCTCAACATCAAGTCCGTGGGCGTACCGACCTTCTCCGATCAAGTGGTCATCGCCCAGGGCTCGTTGCGCGAGGGCCGGTTCGTTGCCGTCTACGGCTACCGGGGACGTATCACCGCTGCGGTCAGTGTGAACCGCGCCAAGTGGCTGGAGCACTACCAGTACCTCATCGAGACGGCGGCACCGTTTCCACCCGCACCCGGTGCCGCCGACCGGTCCGGTTCGCCCGAGCCCGTCCCCTCCGACGTGCCGTCCCCTCAGTTGCTCTCGCACGGTCCGACCGTGGCTCTCACCGGTCATCTGCCGGACCGGCACCTGATTCTGGTGCGGGCCGAACCGCCGCCGACCGCTGCCCACCGTCGATGAGGAGACCCTCGCATGCCACCGGACACCCTCTTTGAGCGCATCACCGACTACGCGAACCGCGCCGACCCGTATCCGCTGTACACAGAGCTCCGCGGGAACGGAGTGGTACGACAGGGCGACGGCAGCTACCTGGTGGGCACCTACCACGAGATCGCGGCTCTGCTCCACGACCCCCGCATCAGCTCGGACCTCCGTAACCGTACGGATCCGGACCCACAGCTGGCCACGTCGGATGACATGCCGCCGGCCTTCATCGGTGTCGACGACCCCGAACACGACCGGCTCCGCCGCATCGCCATGCGCCCCTTCGGCCCGCCGCACTCCCCGGGACGGATCGACGCCCTGCACGGCGACATCACCCGGATCGCCGAGGAACTGATCCACTCGTTCGAGGGCAAGGACCGGATCGACCTCGTCGAGGATTTCGCCTACCCGCTGCCCGTCACCGTGATCTGCGGGCTCCTGGGCGTGCCCCGGGACGATGTGCCCCGCATCCGCACCTGGACGAACGCGATCATCGCCGGCTTCGACTTCAGCCACGGGGAGGACCCGGAGCACCGTCGACAGTCGGCACTGGACGCACGGGAGGCGATGGCGCACTATCTGGGCGACCTCGCCGAAGAACGGCGTGGCCACCCGTCCGGAGACATGCTCTCCGCCTTGGCCAACGACGAAGGACCCGAAGGCCGCCTCACCGAGCCGGAACTGATGGCCACCGCTGTGCTGCTGCTCATCGCCGGTCACGAGACGACCGTCAACCTGATCACCAACGGCATGCTCACCCTCCTGCGCCACCCCGACATCCTGGAGCAGCTGCGCGCCGCGCCCGAAAACATGCCGAGGGCCGTGGAAGAACTGCTGCGTTACGAGCCCCCCGTCCAATTTCTGCCGCAGCGCTCGCCGCTCACCGACATCGACGTCGCGGGCGTCACCATCCCCAAGGGCGCCCCGTTGATCCTGGTGCTCGCCGCCGGCAACCGGGACCCCCTGAGGTTCGACGACCCGGACCGTTTCGACCCGATGCGCGAGGACAACCAGCACTTCGGCTTCGGCAGCGGCATCCACAACTGCTTCGGCGCCCCGCTAGCCCGTATCGAGGCACAGATCGCACTCAATGCGCTCCTCCGCCACCTCGACGCCCCCCGCCTGGTCGAGGACCCACCCCCGTACCGGCGCAGCCCTGTGTTGCGTGGTCCCCGCCATCTCCTGATCGAGGGCTCCGTAGGAAAGTAGGCCGCAGGTCGCCGATGGTGCCTGACCGGCCACCCGTCCGGGTAGCTGCGCGGCTCGACGGCGTGCCGGACAAACCCCGCCTCACCTGGCCCGACGCCTCATGGCCGACTCGGGAGGCGGCCGGCCGGCGGCGAGAGGCATCTGTGAATGTGGCTCCGGCGAGGTGGTGATCGTGGTCGTGCGCATGGGGTGACGGATGCGCTCATGCCACCAGCGGCCGGTCCCTTGGGGCGACGGGGGACGGCAACTCTGTGGAGCCGCTCAGATAGCGGTCTGCTGCGGCCGCGGCGGACCGTCCCTCTGCGATGGCCCACACCACAAGTGACTGGCCACGTCCCGCGTCGCCGGCGATGAAGACCCCGCCCGTCCCGGTAGGGACTGTCCGCTCGGCGTGCTCGGCCCGCTCCGCCGATTCGGCGGCGAAGTCGGCATCGCGGGCGAAGTTACCCCGGTCGTCCAGCGTGAGCCCCAGCTGCTTCATCAGACCGGTGCCCCGTTCGGGACCGTAGAAGCCGAGGGCGAGCAGGACCAGATCCGCCGAGATCACGTGCTCGGTGTCCGGTCGCGGCCTTCTGTCCTCGGGTTCCACCTCCGCCAGGCGTATGCCGCGCACATGGCCGTGCCGGTCCCCTTCGAGGCGGAGGGTGGCGGAGGAGAAGATTCGCGGATCCGCGCCCTCCCGTTCCCGGCCCTCTTCATGGGCATGGGAGATCCGGTAGACCTTCGGATACGTGGGCCAGGGCTCGGCCTCCCGCCGGGCCTCGCCGGGTTCCGGATTGATATCCAGCTGCACCACGGACGTCGCGCCCTGACGGAGGGCGGTGCCCAGACAGTCCGAACCGGTGTCCCCGCCTCCGATGATCACGACGTGCTTGCCCTCGGCTGTGACGGGCGACGTGATGTAGTCGCCCTCCGTGACCCGATTGGCGAAGGTGAGGTAGTCCATGGCCTGATGTATGCCGTGCAGGCCGCGGCCGGGGACGGGCAGCTCCCGCTGTCCTCTGGCTCCTACGGCGACGACCACCACGTCGTGACGTCTTGTGAGTTCGGTGGCGTCGAGATCGCTGCCGATGTCCACACCCGTGCGGAACTTCGTGCCCTCCGATCGCATCTGCTCGATGCGGCGGTTCAGGTGCTGCTTCTCCATCTTGAACGCGGGGATGCCGTAGCGCAGCAGTCCGCCGATGCGGTCGGCGCGCTCGTAGACGGCGACGGTGTGACCGATCCGGGTGAGTTGCTGTGCCGCCGCCAGCCCGGCCGGTCCGGAGCCGATGATGGCGACGGTCTTCCCGCTGAGTCGCTCGGGCGGTCGCGGTGACGCATACCCGCGCGCCCAGATCTCGTCGGCGATCGCCTGCTCGACGTTCTTGATCGTCACCGGATCGGTATTGATGGTGAGCACGCAGGCGTCCTCGCACGGCGCGGGGCACAGCCGCCCGGTGAACTCCGGGAAGTTGTTCGTCGCGTGCAGCCGCTCGGCGGCGGCCCACCAGTCGTCCTTCGCCGCGTACGCGTTCCACTCGGGGATGAGATTCCCCAGCGGACAGCCGCTGTGACAGAACGGTATGCCGCAGTCCATACAGCGCCCCGCCTGCTCGGACACCAGCGGAAGCCGTGCCTGCCCCGCGTAGACCTCGTTCCAGTCGCCCAGCCGTTCCTCGACGGGGCGCGCCGGAACAGGCCGACGGGGGACTTTGAGGAAGCCGTGGGGGTCGGTCATGCTCCGCCTCCGTCGCCCCAGTGCGGTGTACCGGCGTTTTGAACAGACTACGCCTGGTTTATTCCCCTTTCATCGGTCTGAGGACACCCTGCGCCGGCCGGCTATTCGAAGCGTGTGGTGTCGCCTGCCCCTCGGCGTACGATCTCCGCTTCACCCTCGGAGAAGTCGATGACCGTGGTCGGTTCGGTGCCGCAGTCTCCCGAGTCGACCACGGCGTCCACCATGTGATCGAGCCGCTCCTTGATCTCCCAGCCCTGCGTCATCGGCTCGTCCTCGTCGGGAAGGAGCAGTGTGCTGGACAGCAGCGGCTCACCGAGCTCGGCGACCAGGGCCTGAGCAACAGCATGGTCCGGAATACGGACTCCGACCGTCTTCTTCTTGGGGTGCAGCAGCTGGCGCGGCACCTCCTTGGTCGCAGGGAGGATGAAGGTGTAGCTGCCGGGCGTAGCCGCCTTGATCGCGCGGAACACGTCGTTGTCGATATGTACGAACTGGCCCAGCTGTGCGAAGTCCTCGCACACCAGCGTGAAGTGGTGACGATCGTCGAGGTTCCGGATCGACCGGATCCGGCTGATGCCGTCACGATTGCCCAGCTGGCATCCCAGGGCATAGCAGGAGTCCGTGGGGTACGCGACGAGCGCACCGGAGCGAATGCTGTCGGCCACGCTGCTGATGGCGCGCCGCTGAGGATTGTCGGGGTGCACGTCAAAGTACTTGGCCATCTGCGGAGCCTATGCGATCCGGACAGCCGCGGTCAGGAATTGGATCGCGACGGTGAGGTGGCCGGAATCCCCGGTGCTTGAGGTTTCACGCTCCTGGTGAGCACCGGCTGCTACCGTTGATGGCCTCCATCATCTTCACATGCCCGTTCTTGCGGTTTGCCGGCTTCACCGTCTGCCGGGAATTCCTCGATACGTGCCGTACATCGAGGAAGGCTCTCCATGACGCGCTCAGCTCGCACGAACGCCCCGAAGGGCGAATTTGCCCTGCCGGATACGGTCACCCCGGCGCTCCCGGCAGCGACGTCGTTCGCCGACCTGGACCTGCCGCAGCAGCTGCAGGAAACGCTCGCCGGCCTCGGCGTGAACGAGCCGTTCCCGATTCAGGCGGCGACGCTGCCGAACTCCCTCGCGGGCCGGGACGTCCTGGGCCGGGGGCGCACCGGATCGGGCAAGACCCTGGCTTTTGGCCTGGCGCTGCTCACGCGGATCGCGAGCCGGCGTGCGGAGCCGAAACAGCCGCTCGGGCTGATCCTCGTCCCCACCAGGGAGCTGGCCCAGCAGGTCGGCGAGGCGCTCACGCCGTACGCCCAGGCTCTGAAGCTGCGCATGGTCACGGTGGTCGGCGGCATATCGATCGGCAGGCAGGCCGGTGCGCTGCGGGCCGGGGCCGAGGTCGTCGTAGCGACCCCCGGACGCCTGCATGACCTCATCGAGCGCAAGGACTGCCGCCTGGACCGGGTGCGGATCACCGTGCTGGACGAGGCCGACCAGATGTGCGACATGGGCTTCCTGCCCCAGGTCACCGAACTGCTCGACCAGGTGCGCCCCGACGGGCAGCGGATGCTGTTCTCGGCGACCCTGGACCGCGATGTCGACCTGCTGGTCCGTCGCTACCTCCACGACCCGGTGGTCCACTCGGTCGACCCGTCGGCGGGGGCGGTCACGACGATGGAACATCATGTGCTGACAGTCCACGGGGCCGACCGGTACGCCGTCACGACCGAGATCGCGGCCCGCGACGGCCGGGTGCTCATGTTCCTGGACACCAAGCATGCGGTCGACCAGTTGACCAAGCACCTGCGGGCCAGCGGCGTCCGTGCCGCCGCGCTGCACAGCGGAAAGTCCCAGCCCCAGCGCACGCGCACCCTCGCCCAGTTCAAGAACGGTCAGGTCACCGTGCTGGTGGCCACTAATGTCGCAGCCCGGGGCCTGCACGTGGACGACCTCGACCTGGTGGTCAACGTCGACCCGCCCAGCGACCACAAGGACTATCTGCACCGTGCAGGGCGCACCGCCCGGGCCGGTGAATCCGGCAGCGTCGTCACCCTGGTCCCTTCGAGCGGGCGCCGCGAAATGAGCAGGCTCATGGCTGACGCCGGCATTACGCCGAAAATCACCGCGGTGCGCTCGGGCGAGGCGGAACTGAGCCGGATCACCGGTGCCCGGACCCCCTCCGGCGTTCCGCTCGACGGTGGTCCGGCCGCAGCGCGCCCCAAGAGCGGCAACGCCCCGTTCCGCGGCATGGGCACTGCCCGGGGCGAGTCCGGGCGCACCGATGGCGGGTCCCGCCGGGGCGGTGACGCCCGCAAGTTGGCCGAGGCCCGCAGGGCCGCACGGGTGCGCCGCGGCTCCTAGCAGGCGCCTGGCGGAAAAGCCCAGGTCAGGAGCCCTCATTCATGTGTCACACGTGACACATGTGGCACAGATCCACCGAATGCGGTAATCGGCTGGACGCGGTACTGCGCACGGCCCGGGCCAACCGTCAGTCCCAGAGCCGGTACGTCACTTCTCTTGGCATCTGTGGCGGCCTGTTGTCGGTGTAGACAATGCGCAGCTGGGTGTAATGCTGGTGCCCGGGATGTTTCTGCCATGGCTCCGGCCGGTCGAGCCTGACAGCCACGGGGTAGGAGTGGAACGTGCCTGCAGCGCAGTAGGGCCGGCAGTCGTTCAATACGTTGAGCCCGCTACCCGTGGCGAACTTCGGTTTCCAGGCCGACCACCGGAGCGCGGTGAGGATGCTGTTGCCGTCCCCGCAGGCAATCAGGAACGTGCCCGGGCGTGCTTGAGGATGCGAGAAGCAGTCGACGACCACGACGCCGGCGGGTGACTGTGCCTTCGTGGAAGCGGATGCCGGCGCGACTGCGGTTGCGAGGGATGCCGCGGCACAGATCAGAACCGCTGCCTTCAGTTGGTGTCTTTGCATGTCCGCTCCCCAGCAGTCTCGCTCCGGGCCTACGAGGCCTTGCGTACGCCCGGCCCGCTCCGCGGTGCGGGCCGCGAGACCGGAGCAGGCGCCTGACGGTGCTTATGGCCTCTTCTCAAAGGTTGTTCCGCTATCGACGCTACGGCCGAGCCAGGGGACGCACCACCCATACAGGTAACAACTTCGCAACGTAGCAAATTCTGGCTCATTGTCGTTGTCTTCTGTCGGCCCTTGCGCGGTGCGGCCAAGGGTTGTCCTTGACTGCGGCAACTGTGCACCGTCTACGCGCCATCGGCGTCGAAGCGAATCAAGGGCCTGATGATTCCCCCTTCTTTCGATGCCATCATCCAAAACGCGCGTTCGATCTCGTCGAAACCGAATTCATGCGTGGTCATCGCAGTGGGATCCACCTTGCCGTTCTCCATCAACCGGAAGATCCGCCGAAGCCGCCCGTTCCCTCCGCGGTTGAGCCCGCCGTAGACCTTCTTGTCCGACATGCCGTATCCGAACGGCTCAAGGGGGATTTTCAACGGCTCTGGCACCTCCCCGTGGTACCCGACATTGGAAATGCGCCCTCCCGGCTTCGTGACCCGGAATGTCGCCTCCCAGGTCCCGGGGGTGCCGAGTGCCTCGATGGCCGCATCGACCCCCTGACCATCCGTCAGTTCGAGAATCCGCTCCACCGGATCGCACTGTGTGTAGTCGACGATCAGATCGGCGCCGAAGCGGCGTGCGAGTTCCTGACGTGCGGGAACCGACTCGACGGCGATGATGAGACCGGCGCCGCGCAGCCGGCAGCCGATCGTCGCCGACAGCCCCACCGCACCCTGGGCGAAGATCGCGACCGTCTCGCCCAGTTCGAGTTCCGCGTGTTCGGCGGCCAGGAACCCGGTGTTGAGCATGTCGGTGGCGTACAGCGCCTGGTGGTCGGAGAGAGTCTCGGGAATCGGCGCGAGATTGGCCTGGGCGTCGTTGACGAGAAAATACTGGGCCATGTTCCCGTCCCGCTGGTTGGTGAACTGGGCGCCACCCAGCATCCTCCCGAGGCATTGCGAGGAGAATCCGCGTTGGCAGAAGTCACACCGGAAGCACGGCGTGACCCCGGCCACCGCGACGCGCTGACCCTCGACCAGACCTTCGACGGCCGAGCCGAGCGCATGGACGACACCGACCGCCTCATGCCCCAACGTCACATCCGGAGCGACCGGAATCGCGCCCTTCATGGTGTGCACATCGGTCGTGCACACCATGGCCGCGGTGGTGCGCACGACCGCGTCATTGGGCCCGGGTTCGGGGACCGGCTTGTCGATGACGCCGACCTCGCCGACCTTCCGGAGAACGAAAGCCCTCACGTTCGTCTACCGGCCGTTCCATGCGGGGAGTGTGCCGGGGTCGTCAGCCGGCCCAGGTCCCTTCGGCGACCTCGGGGAGATCCGTGCGGTGCTGCCGGACTCCATCGCCTGCCGTAAGGGGTGGCGCGCACGGCCGGGCCGTGCCGCTCTCTTTGCAGCCGCGCACATGGAGGTTCGGGTGGACGGCGCGCCGGTACGACCTCGGCGCCAACGGCTGCGTCACTGTTCCCGCAGGCCGGACCCGTCCCACTGCTGGTCGGGGACGGTCACGGCGGCCTCGCGGTCCAGACGGGCATGGCGCGGAACGGCGGCGACCGGCACGCTGGACGCATGACACTGGAAGCACCTGGGGTCCGGCCCGTTGCTGTCCCTCGCGGCCGACCTTGCCGGGGCCGGACAGCGCGAGGGGGCGGAGGACTGGCATCTCAGGCCGGTCCAGGACTGCGCCGGCGTTCGCCGGGAGGCTGACGAGCCTCCCGCCGTCCGTATGCGAAAAGGCGGCCACCGGTAGATCCGGTGACCGCCTCCTGCGAGTGGCGGATGCTACTCGCAGGTGCCCGCGAACGTCCCGCGCGTCACCACGTCCGTCGTGGCGGCTGTGGTGTCCAGCCAGACGATCCGCTGCCCGTCACCGAGCGACGGGGCCAGCTGTGAACCGGAGGAGCACGAAGCGAGGCTGAAGTTGTTCAGCCCGGCCAGCACGTCCGCCGTCGTGGAGACCTTCACCTTGGTCGGGCCGGTCCAGGAGCCGAGCGCGCCCCAGATGTCGTACGTCGAGTAGGCGAAGTACTCGTCGCTGACCGAGAACTGGGCGACGTACAGACTCTTGGGGGAGCTCAGATTCTTCATCTGGGTCACGTCGGCGGCCGGCGTCGATCCGATCTTGGTGCTCGGGATCAGGAACCCGCCGCTGATGCGGTAGAAGACGCGGTCCGAGGTGAGCTGGATGTCCGAGATGCTGTCGAACAGGAAGCCGCCGATCCGCTTGTTCTGGGTCGTTCCCGCGGCGATGTTGTAGACGTACAGGTACGTCCCGTCGCCGCCGGCCCAGGCGAGGGTGCCGTTCTTCATGGCGAGGCGCGAGGCCTTGGTGCCGGCTTCGGGCGTCACGTTCACCGTGGTGCCGTCGGCCTTCAGGAGCATGACGTCCTGCTCGCCGTCGGAGGTGGTGCTGATGTAGGCGAGGGCGCCGTTCTCGGTGACCGGCTCGGTCTCGTCGGCGTCCGGGGTGTCGACCAGCTTCTTGATCGCGCCCTGGCCCTTGTCACCGGCCCGGTAGATGCCGACGTCGGTGGCGGAGATCCGGGTGAAGACGACACGCTCGTCGTCGAGGGACGGATCCATCAGGTAGGCGTCCGACTGCGCCAGTTCGTGCTGGGGCTTCTTGCCGAAGCGGCCGACCGTGATGCCGAAGGCGGCGCCGCCCTGGTCCCAGGCGATCGCGTCACCGTGACCGATGGCGTAGACATCGCCGTAGATCTGCGCTGCCTGCTCGTCGATTCCGCTGTACACCTCGTACGCGGGCAGGACGTCGGCGCCGATGGTGGTGCCGTCGTAGGTGCCGGACTTCTGCACCCAGCCCCGCTCGATGCCGTGGTCGTCGAAGGCCCGGCCGATGGCTTCCAGATCGGCTGTGGAGACCTTCAGCGACTTCGCGGCCAGGGCGACCGCATTGCGCATGTCGGTGAAGCCGGAAAGCGGGGTGAGGTAGTTCTGGGCCGCCCGGTACATGATGCGGTCGGCGAGGCCGGCGTCGATGCTCTTCCGGATGTCCCACAGCGCGCCGCCGACGATGGTGGAGTTGTAGTGCACCCCGCCGTTGTCGATGTCGAGCGTGATGGGCTGGTAGTCCGTCTGCGCGTTGCGGCCGTCGTTGAGGTCGCGCAGCGCGCACTCGTCCAGCGGCATGGTGCCGTTGCAGAGGTACTCGCCGATGAGGCCGGACGTCGGGTCGCTCATCGCGACGCCCTTGTCGGCGGTCTCCATGGCGTTGCCGAAGTAGTCGGAGATCGCCTCGTTGAGGGCGCCCGACTGGTTCAGGTAGACGAGCCCTGCGGAGTGCTCGGTGACGCCGTGGGTCATCTCGTGGCCGACCACGTCCAGGCCCACGGACAGCGGCACGCCGTCCATGTGGCCGTAGACCATCTTGGAGCCGTCCCAGAAGGCGTTGGCGTAGTCCTTGCCGTTGCTCGCGACGTTGACGACGGAGTAGATCGTGCCGTCCTTGCCGTCGACGCCGTCACGGCCGAGCTTGTCCTTGAAGTATTCGTAGACCTTCGCCGCGTTCAGGTGTGCGTCGACCGCGCCGGAGGAAGTGTTGGTGGCGTCGAACCGGTCGCTCGCGGAGGTCGCCAGGGGAATGTCCTCGGTGACCGGGCCGCCCGCCACGAGCGAGTAGCTTTTGCGCTGGGCGTCGTAGGTGCGTATCTGGCCGCCGGTCCGCGCGAACATGTCACGGGTGGAGTCGACGAGCGTGTACGACCCGCCCGTCTCCTTGTTGATGTCCAGCTCCACCTCGGAGCCGTCCACGCGTATGCCCGTCCCCTTGCCAGGGGCGGCGTCCGCGGCGTCGATGTTGTTGTACGAGAGGGCGATGCCGCCGATGTTCGCGTCGACGTACACCTCCTGGCGCACCGGGCTGCCGTTGGCTTCGGCACCCGTGACGGTGAAGTGCCAGGCCAGCTTGCCGCCTCGGGCGTCCGGCAGGACGCTCAGACCATGGCCCTCGGTTTTGGCGCCCTTGACCCAATGCCACTTAGCTTGTGTTGATGTTGGGGCGGGGTGCCGCTACCGTTCTGGCGGTGAGTCAGGATGTGGGCGGGTCGCTGCCGGACTGGATCTCGTTGGGTGTGCTGGCCTCCTCGGTGCCGCGGGATGTGGTGGACGAGGCGGTCGCGGCCTGCGGGAAGCGTGT